>NZ_JBPPZG010000202.1:0-6868 GCF_051918545.1 Pseudogracilibacillus amylolyticus (SeqCode)
TGATTATACGATAAAACGTCATTTTCCTAAGCTGGCACAGGTTGAACATCCGTATCTATCTTTATTAAAGGAAGTGATCAAGCGGCAGGCTTCGTTAGTAGCTAAATGGCAGCTTGTCGGATTTATTCATGGGGTGATGAATACAGATAATATGACGATTAGCGGGGAGACGATTGATTATGGCCCATGTGCGTTTATGAATACATTTGATCCCAACACGGTTTTCAGTTCGATTGATACAGGAGGTCGTTATAAATATGGGAACCAACCTCCGATTGCACACTGGAATCTTACGCGTTTTGCAGAAACCTTACTTCCACTTTTAGATGAAGATGAAAAACATGCGATCAAGCTGGCAGAAGATGCGCTTGATGAGTTTCCGCGTTTGTTCAATGAATTTTGGCTTGACGGGATGCGTGGGAAACTAGGAATTTTTACCGAAGAGCCGGGAGATCAGGAATTGTTCAAAGATCTTCTTCAGGCGATGGGAAAATATGAAGCAGACTTTACAAATACTTTCCTAGCATTGACTTTTAATAGGCTGGAAGGTATGACATTATTTCACTCGGAAGAATTTAAAAATTGGCATAAACAGTGGCAAAAGCGACTAGAGCGGCAGGAAAAAACGAAAGATGATGTGTTTGAGTTGATGAAAAAAACTAATCCAGCAATCATTCCGAGAAATCACCTTGTGGAAGAGGCACTGGAAGCGGCAGTAGAAAATGACGATTACTCTGTATTGGAAAATCTATTGGACGCTTTATCAGATCCATTTGCACATACAAAAAAGCAGGCAGAATATGCCAAAGTACCCGTTCCTACTACACCTTATCAAACATTTTGCGGGACGTGAGTATTTAAAGGAAATTTTAACGTTAATAAAGAAGTGATCGCTATTAATCATGGAGCGGTTACTTCTTTTTGTATTAAGGAGCAAAAGACGCGTATCAATTTTTTTTAGCTTCGCTGATTTTTTGGGAACTCACTGTATGATCGATAAATTATGTTGATTTTATTTCGAAATAGCTGAATTATAGATTGAATCCGCTTTATTCACTTGAAATTCGCTGATTATTTGATCTAACGAGATGATGGATTAAAAAATTAGCAAGTCTGTCCTATCCACTGCATAGCATGTACTAAAGAGAACTGTCAATGGAGGTGCTTATCATTGCAACAGCAATTATTAAACTGGTTTCGCTATGCAATAGGATATGTTTTTATTTCATCCGGTATTGTAAAGCTATTAGTTCCAAATTTTAAAGATGTATTTTTAAGTTTTGGGCTTCCGTTTCCAACAACTACTCTTTTTCTCGTGGCCATTATCGAAATCGCTTGCGGTGCACTCATTATAGCTAAAATGTTTTTAAAGTATGCAACGATCCCACTCATCATCATTATGATTGGAGCACTCGGTATTGCTAAATTTCCAATTTTATTATCGGAAGGTATTTTATCATTTATATTTGAATCAAGACTTGATATTGTAATGCTTATCCTGCTTATTTTTTTATGGCGTCATCATGAAGAAGTGTAGAAACGGCTAACCCCTAACGCTTAGAGATGAACTTTAACACAATTCTAGCCCCTAAAACTATTGTGATAAAAAATTCTTCTCCAGTCTTTTGATTCATCATATAACACCATTCCTACTGTCGCGCAACTGATACCCAATTCTGTTTCTAATGAAGTTGATCATCGCAACTCCAATGACATAGTTTTAATACCAGTAGTTTCGCTGGATCCGATGTGGCAGATCTTTCAAAAATGAAGTAATAATTTGAGTAAAAATACAAGGCAGCCCTTTTTGAATCTGCCCTTTAGATTTGATATACTGTTAATAGAATAAATATAAAATGTTTTCTAGGGTTCCGCAACCATATTGTTGGTCTGGTCCGAGAGAAAACTCA
Source organism: Pseudogracilibacillus amylolyticus (SeqCode) (assembly GCF_051918545.1). NCBI lineage: Bacteria > Bacillati > Bacillota > Bacilli > Caryophanales > Bacillaceae > Pseudogracilibacillus > Pseudogracilibacillus amylolyticus (SeqCode). Next base: position 1,911 of record NZ_JBPPZG010000202.1, read on the forward strand.
CAGACATGCTGTGCCACGGAAGGATAAAAGCCTGGGAGATAACTGTTAAACAGTTTCTCTTGGGCTTTTTTTATTTTTATGTCAATACTAAAATAGGAGGTAATTTTAGATGAATAAAAACTGGATTAAATTATTTATTGCAGCCATTTTAGAAGTGTTTTGGGTAATTGGATTAGCTCATGCATTTGATTTTTGGACGTGGACGGCTACAGTAATTTTGATTATTTTAAGTAATTATTTAATGATAACAGTTGCACAAGAGCTTCCGGCTGGAACAGTATACGCCGTTTTTGTCGGATTAGGTGCAGGAGGTACTTTTGTTGCGGAAATTTTATTCTTTGGAGAACCATTCAGATGGGGAAAAACTCTTCTAATCGCAGTCCTGTTATTAGGAGTTATTGGCTTGAAATTAGTTACAGATAATGAAAGTAAAGTGGTTAAGGAAGGGGGAAGATCATAATGGCATGGTTTATTTTAATTATCGCAGGTCTATGTGAGACATTTGCTGTTGCCATGATTAATCAATTATCTGTAAAACGAAATTGGCAAACAGTTATTTTAATAATTTTAGGGCTTGGATCAGCTCTTGCACTTCTAAGTTATTCATTGCAATCTATTCCTATGGGAACAGGCTACGCAATTTGGACAGGGATTAGTGTAGTTGGGAGTGCCTTAATAGGAATGTTTTATTTTGGAGAGTCAAAGGATTGGAGGAGAATATTATTTATAACTCTAATATTAAGTTCTGCAATTGGATTAAAACTTATTTCTTAATTTAATATCGACAAATGTATGAAACCGTGGACAAACTAACTATTAAAATATAAGACTATTGAAGTCAATGTGCCAATGATTAATAATCTTATTTTTTACCACTTCATCCTTCATGATGGTTGAATTTGTTGTTATAAAAATAGCTTGATTGCTAATCAGATCAACCAAATTCCACCGAGTTAAAATTTTAGAAACCGACCCAGTTGATTGAAGCAACTAGCATTTATGATAAAATGAAAGAACGTGTTTCGTAGAATTGGATGTAGGAGTGGAATACTATTGAATAAAAAAGACATCGCACATTTTCGTAGACAGCTAAAACTAAATAATGACCTGTTAACGATTAGAGAAATTTTTAATGTATATATTATGAAGGAATCAAGTGAAATTTATCATCAGCAAAGCATGCCGTTTGACCTGTTGGAAGAGGAGCAGAAAGAGTTATTTATGGAGAATTTTAAAAAAGTTCTTTCCGGGCAGTTGGATCAAAAATTATTTGAATTAAAGTTCCAGCGTGATGTGGAAGATAGTAGTCAGCTCATTCTTCATAAAGGTTTGTTAAGTGATAAAGAGGAATGGAAAGAGCATATGTTACAGCTTGTGGAAAAGATGCTAAAGGACAAACAGTATGAAATGGATATGGTGGTGACGTTTATTCGGGGAGAATATCAACGTCCTATGAAAAAAAAGAGTGAAGAATCGGATGAAAACGAGCGAGATACGGTTTATGCGCATTCTTTTATTTTATGTAGTATGAATAAAACACAGGATCCGAAAAATGAGTTACTGTTCGATTATGTGGAAAAAGAATTTAAGTACAATGTTGTCGTTGATCCAGTGATTAATTTAAAGGCTCCGACATCTGGATTTCTATTTCCATGTTTTACCGATAATGCCTCAGATGTGAACCATGTGCTGTATTCGGCGGGGAAAGCGTATGAACTGGATTACCATTTTATCGAGGAAGTATTGAATGCAGAAGATACAATGACGGCTGCTGAGGATAAAATTGTTTTTGAAGAGATTGTGAAAAAAGTAGCTGGTGACCAGATGAATACAGAGACACTTTCGAATGTATATGAAGAGATTCATCAAGTGGTAGAGGGAAATGAAGAGGAAGAAGTACCGACACTAGATTATAAAGATGTGGAAAACGTGTTGAAAATAAGTGGTGTAGAAGATGTTGAAAGAGACCAAGTGGAAGCGGCTTTTGAAACCGTAATTGATGACAAGACTTATGAGTTAAAAGCGAATAATATTCTCCCAAAATATACGTCAAAATCAATAAAAATCAAAACAAAAGTAGCGGATATTAAAGTGAGCCCGCAAGATTTGAAATATGTACGCCAAGTTAATGTAGACGGTAAACTTTGTTTGATGATTGAGGTAGAAGAAAATACCGTCATTGAAGGGTTTGAAATGATACCTGAGGCGTTGTTTAAGGAAAAAGTTCTGTGAAGTAATAAACAGGAAACTTGTGGAAGTTTCCTGTTTATTCAGTTATACTAACGGTAGTGTGATAGGGCTTTCATGGGTGGTGGCTCGCTTTCTTTCCTTGCTTTTTTAAAAGGAGGGGAGGTGGTGCCTATGACAGTTTTTGAGTCACTGATTATTATGCTTACATTTGGAGCATTAATCGTGGCCATTTTGTCAGAAAAAAGAAACTAATCACCCTTGAGCCCAACAAGCAAATAGGGTGATTAGTTTCGCCTGATTTTGCGAGTCGCTCCTTTGAAGGGCTATTACGCTAGACCGTTCCATGTTACAAGCATGGACGGTCTTTATTATATTATGACTATCTATTTATAGTATACCCTAATTTTTGTATAATTGAAACTACTATGTTGAAATATGAACTTGACTTATTTTGCAGATAAATTTAAAATGTAAATGAATCTTAAAGTTAAGGAGGATTATAAAAAAGTGACACATGCAATGAGACTTCGTATCCCATTTTTGAACCAGTAATCAAATAGGCTCAAGAAGGCTCTGTTTGTTTTACAGAGTAAATGGGAGTAGTCTGTCCTTTTTTAATAATCTTCATTTCGAATAAATGATCTTACGTGAAGAAAGACGGATGGTACTGTCTTTCTTTTTTTATTAGGAAAATATAAAATTCTATAGCTGTGGATAGGTTTCGTTGCAGGAATAGCCACGTCCGACTACAGCGCTTTTTTCCTAGGAAAATTATTTCTATGCTAATCGAATAAAGGATAAGGCATATTCCCTTTACTACTTTGTCGCAGGCAGATGTCTGTTTTTTTCGTTACAACAGTGTAGTAGGAGGGAAACAGAATGCAATTTTTGTTGTACTTTTGATTGATACGAGTTTGATCAGATGAATTAAACTCGTATCGATCTATGGCTATCGATACGAAATGAAACAATTTCGGGAGGTAGCAAAAGATGGAACAAATTTGTTTTGAAATAAAAGATATCGAACCTGAATTATTCACAAAAATTCTATAACGCAGTTACATCGCTTGCCATTCAAGCGTTTTGAACCCAAAGTCTTTTCACCTGATAAATGAAAAAAGAATCCGTTTCTGTTAGAGTTAAATTACCACAAATAACCACAGAAAGGATTCTTATATGGCTACTTTACCGCAATTAACACTAGATTTCAATCGTCAAATTAAATTGTCCAATAACGGAGGTTCCCTTTCCTCCGACACAGGTGAACTAGTAATCAGGGAATTTGATGAAAAAATTAGTTTTTCCCATACTTTGGATAAACATTTGGAACTAAAAGATAACAGACAGTACTTCACGTATTCCAATGAGGCACTTTTGCGCCAAAAGATATACCAAGTGGTTGCTGGTTACGCCGAAGATGATGCTGCTGACCAATTGACGAATGACCCTGTTTTCACCCAAGTCGTTGGTATGGAGACACTAGCTTCACAACCCAGTTTATCGCGTCTGTTCCCACGATTTGATAAAGAATCAATCAACCAAATGAATCAGGCCAATCAAGAGATGTTGGATAAGGTGCATCAATTTCGGAATTCCAAATGGATCATCTTTGATTTGGACTCTACTCATTCGGATACGTTCGGCGACCAGGAAGATACAGCTTTCAATTCTCATTACGGTACAGTTGGATTTCATCCACTAGTAGCTTTTGATGGTGCCACTGGTGACTTTTTGAAAGCCCAACTTCGGCCAGGGAATGTGTATACTTCCAATGGTGTAGTAGATTTTATTGAACCAATGATTACACACTATAATGAAAAGTTTCCTGAAACTGTACCATTTCTACGTGGTGACAGTGGGTTTGCTGTTCCAGAATTGTATGAGCTATGTGAAAAGGAATCCGTTTATTATGTGATTCGTTTGAAATCCAACCCAATTCTGCAACAGCTTGCGAATGATTTTCATCCCGCAACAGCACCGACTGATGTGTCACAGTCTGAATACTATTTCGAAGAAACGGAATATCAAGCCAAATCTTGGTCCAAACCACGAAAAGTGATTATCCAATCCGTGCGCCCGGCGGGCGAATTGTTTTTTACGCATTCCTTCTTTGTTACGAACCTAGTTGATGCCTTTACTCCCAAGGATATCGTTCGTACTTATCAAAAAAGAGGTACGATGGAAAACTATATAAAGGAAGCAAAAAATGGTTTTAATCTGGATCGGATGAGCAGTCACTCTTTTGAGAGCAACGAAGTAAGAATGATGATAAGTCTATTGGCATATAACCTCGTCAATTGGCTACGGACCCTTTGTTTCCCGGATAGACAAAAGAATATGCAAATTCAAACAATACGAACCAGGATTATTAAAGTGGCAAGCCGACTGGTCAAATCCGGTCGTTCCTTGCATTTTAAATTATCGTCTAGCTTTGTATATCAATCATTCTTTTGGAATGTAATGCAAAGGGTTCAAATGCTCAAGCTTGAATGAAAGTGAGTGAATTTCCTACTTTTTTAAAGCAGTAGTAAGTCCAAGGGATAAGTATGCCCAAAAACAGTGGATTTTTTAGGGCGGCAACACCCAAATCTGATTATTTTATTATTTCCATCTGTTTTTTCTGCTTTATCATCAAAAATCATTCACATTTAATTTTTTCTACCTTCTATTTGGAGGTATGAATAATTCAGGATCGAAGTAAGTTTTTTGGATAAAAAGATTTTGAAAATTGACCGATTAGCGGTTCATCAATTTGATCGGATTGGTAT
>NZ_JBPPZG010000203.1:0-6264 GCF_051918545.1 Pseudogracilibacillus amylolyticus (SeqCode)
ATTTGGTGTACTATAAATTAAACATATTCCCGAAAATATATCAAAAAACCTTATACCCAAGAATCGCGTCATCAAAAATTCGATTTCCATTAGAAAAACGGTAAACTTAAAAACTCAATTTGTTGAAAAAAAATAGAAACATTATATAATAAGTATTAGTTAAATCTTTTGGGGCATTAGCTCAGTTGGGAGAGTGCTTGCATGGCATGCAAGAGGTCATCGGTTCAAGCCCGATATGCTCCATATGAAAAAACGCTTATACATCAAGGTGTATGAGCGTTTTGTTTTTTAATTAAAATTATTAGCAGTTTGTTTTTGTTATCCAATTTTTATTTAATAGAGGATGTTCAAAAAGTCCGATAAAAATGACACCGCATTAGGGGAACTTCGACTAACCGACACGTCTTAATAAATACTTCATTCCATACCACCCAAGAAAGAAGGCAATTAACGCATATAAATATCTAAGTAAAAACTTAATACTTAAAACATTGTCAAAAAAGTCAACTAAAAAGTCTATTTTAGTCACCCCTTCATACTAAAGACTATTCTCCACAAACTTCCATTTATGAATAAAAGTGATTATTAAGTCATTGTATATATTTTATTAAAAAAACAAATTTATTTTAATAAACTGTAAATCACTTGTAAGCTTCAAGGAAATATATTCATCAAATTATTACTGAAAAACGTAGTCAAAAATATCTAGATCCCTCGCAACCATTGATATTAAAGCATTTTAACATTTGGATTCGGAGCCCGATATGCTCTATACAGTAAAGCGCTTATACAACAAGGTGTATAGGCCTTTTTGTTTAAAAATTATTAGCAGTTTGTTTTTGTTATCCAATTTTTATTTAATAGATGTAAATTAACAGTGAAAATAGCGCAGAAAAGTTTCCAAGGTATTTTGAATTTAATACCATTTCCACATACAATTGCATCCGATTAGCCAAATATTTTATATATATATCTTAGAAAACTTGGCTTATCGCTAAAGAAAACATGCCCTCATCACCAGGGGTATGCCAACGTTAGGCGCAAAGCCTGTTTTTAGTCGGCCTTCCTCAGAACCTTAATAGCGAAAGATAGAGGTGATGTTGCACTTATACTAAGTAAGTGCAAGCCTTGGCGAGAGTATGAATTGCACTTACGAGTAATTGACGTGCTAGTGACTTACGCCTGAGACAAATCTTTACGGTGGGACGAACGAAAGTGCAAATGCCCTTCGATGGGACGAGTTAGCGCAGTCCCAGTCCCAGGACGCCCGAGCTTTTTGCCAGTGAGCGATTCAAGAAAGTTTTATACGTTTATCTGCTAAAAAAAGCTAGTCACTAATAAATATATCCCTGTAAATATCAAAATTACATACGTAATAAGTCGAAATGTTTTTTGACTAATCCATTTAAAAAGTAACTGTCCCAGCACAATCCCAGCAAAAAGAGATGGTATAGCTAAAAGAGAGGATATCCATGTCTCTTTATTGGTACCACCAAATGATATTTGCATCATTAAACTAGCAAAATAAACAAATAGATAATAAGCCAACGTTGTACTACGGAGGGTCGTTTGATCTATTCTTGCTCCAGAAAAGTATAATAACAAAGGCGGTCCGGGTACACCAATACTTGTTGTTAATAATCCCGATATTCCGCCCGTTACAAAATCTCTATTCTTCGTTCTATCTATCGTTAATCTTAAAATAAGAAGTACCGTTAAAAAAAGAATAAGAGCACCAACTGCCATTTTAAGTAGTCGAACATCTAAAAAAAGATAAATAAAGATACCAAAAAATAACCCTATGAAACTTCCTTTAATCAATCTAATTAGCAATAACTTGTCTACTTCTTTTCTAATTTTAAAAATCATAAAAGCAGAAAGGCAAATAGAGAGTATAATATTAACCTGGATCGCTGTATGAGCAGGATAAATTAACAATAAAAAAGGAGTACCAATAATAGAGAAACCATAACCAGTACTTGTCTGTAACAACGAAGCCACGAGTACAATTATAATAAGTACAATTAAATTTTCCCCCATACAATGTCACCAACTCTACTCCAAATATTAAATAGCCAACATTTTTTCCTTCTACAATTCGGCTATATCCGCACCTCAACAACGTTTGATTATATAGCCCATTTAGCGAATTATTGGACCCCCAACATATTTTGAAAAAGTGAAATAGTGATCACTAATGTTGATAAAGTACCAAAGGATGTTAAAGTGATGATTTTTCGATTATTTTGCTCTTTTGAAGGTTTAATTAGTTCATAAATCGCTGCAATCCATATGAATGCAGTAGCAATAGTAATAATATTCATAACCATATCATACACCTCTTTGCTATATTTTTGTAACTTACCAATAAGAATAGGCGCAAATCTTTATTCCATTATAGCACCCGATTGATGAACATTTACTTTAAATTTTTTTCATAACAATTACATTCGTGGACTCGATTAAAATTTAACCTAACATTTTTCTGGTCAGTTCCTGAATAATGCGCAAAGGCTTGAATAACTTGTAGTTCAGGCTCATTATTCTCTCTAATTACTTTCTTGATTTCGTTATCACCTTCAAGATACACGTATAAATAGGAGTAAACTTTATCAAATCCACTTTTTTCGTACCATTGGTTAACCCACTTATCGTCTCTAGTCCACGCTTCGAGATAATCCAATCCTTTTTTCTTAGCAATTTTTTCCGCTTTTTCTAAAAGTTTAGTTCCAATACCCTTTCTCTGAAAGTCAGGGTGTGATGCGATATGCCATATCATACCACCAAGTCCTTCACCTTTACTGCATATTGTATCTTCTTTCTCCTCATATTCTATATCAAGCAAACCAACAATCTGATTGTCCTCTATCGCCACTAATTCGATTGCAGGATTCTGGTATTTCTCTTTTTTATTTAAGACATTATCAAAATATGCCGTATCCAAGAATGAAAGTGTCCTGCAGCGAACCCAACCAATTTCATCATTCGGATTATAAAACCTAATCTCCATCCTTATCCCCCTCAAATATAGCCTCAGTTCCTCACCCGATTATGACAATATAAATTGATCGACTTTATTGACACTCCAAAGACTGTAAGGCACTTAGTTAATAATCTCTAACAGGCTTTCTAATTTATTTATTTCGTAAGTAGGTTTTAGAGATGTGTTATTTTCCTTGTACTTGGGATTGAACCAACAAGTATCAATACCATAGTTAATCCCACCTTGAATATCAGAAGTCAATGAGTCTCCAACCATAAGTACATTGTCTTTATCTGTAATCTGTAACTTATTAAAAGCATAATCAAAAATTTCTGTCTGTGGTTTTTGGAATCCAGTAGATTCAGAGATAATAATATGTTCAAATGCACCTTTCAACGAAGAATTATTAATTCTGGATGTTTGTACATTTGCGAAACCGTTCGTAATAATTGCTAAACGTTTATGGGCGAGATCACGAATGACTTTTTCAGCTTCTTTGACGAGATGTGTTTGTTCTCCAAGAAACCCCAAATAATCTTGATTGAACACAACTACGTCAATTTCAAGTTCATGTTCTAAAAATAATCTCCTGAATCTCTCTGAACCTAGTTCTATAAGGCTCATTTTCCCATCTTCTAAATCTCTCCACAAAACTTTGCTAATTTCTTGGTAACTCTTTTCGTATAGCTTTATGCTACTTAATAAATTATATTTATCAAAGACTTTATTAAAAGCTTCTTGTTCTGACTTAGCAAAATCAAAAAGTGTATCATCCATATCAAAAAATATAATATCGTAATTCTTCATTTTCCCCCTACTTCCTGATTTTGTTTAGGATATCCAATAGAGCATCTTCCCGAGAAGAAACCGATATTTCGCAAGTAGCCCGATAAACGAATACGTTATTCGGTTAAAACGTCTATTTGTAGAACTTATTGATATTTAAATGGGAAGTTTTTTATCAATTCATTAAAAAGATTTTCCCATTGTAAAAAGTCCGATAAAGGCAATGTACCCCAAAACTGTAGTCCAGACATTTCAAATGAAACGGTTATAAAATATTGATCTCCTTTTTCCTCATTACCAAACCAGCAAGGAAAATTAGTTTGATCCCCCATATAAAATGGCAGTTTTTGATAAACCCTTAATAAGTCTTCATATGTTTTATTACTAAATTTAGATTCATCAACCATATAAACTCTTTCAAACTCCACTATGTCATCAACGACAACATAATTATTATTATAGAAATGTACGTGTTCTACAATCATTTCCACGTAACCTCCTTAGAAAAATTATCGTATATGATGATTCATTCATGCTAGTTTTGCCACTTCATGTCCAAATAAAGAGCCATTTAATTTAATCAATCATACTCACAAATACTTTATAAGTTTATCACTTTTCTTTAAACGTGATGGTTAATAGAATGGCCTTACACGTTATATCCTTCATTCCATAAGTAGTCAGTTTATGGAATGAGAATCCACCTAAGATTTATCTCTTTTGACTGTGTTTTGATTAACGCTAAAATTAATTAAACCTGGTTTTACTCGTGTTTTAGTACGGTTCATTTCTTTTTCGAAATCTTGATCTATATCTATTTCATACACCCACTTTTTAACCTTAGAATTCTTAAAATTCCTGTTCACTAGATGCAACCTTAGTTTAATAATCTAAATGTAAAACTTTACGATTCCAAAACACATTTGTTAGGATTTTACCTCTATAGTTTTCTTAAGCCCTCCCGCGCCATGCAACAATATTGTAAAATACTTTGGATTTATTTTAACATAGTAGTTTCAACATTTTTTAAAAAATTGAAAATAATCGATAAGAGCAACTAAATATTTTAATCAGCACAAATTGTTAGTAAACGAAAAACTAAAGTGTCGGTTAATAGCCCTTAGCTAATTAGCAGACAGTTTTTATAATCGTTCTTTTTCTAATAGTTAGACGGATAAACGTATATAAAAATAACCACCAAAGAGCGGTGGCATTTTTATTTTTTCTTCTATTTTTCTAGCAAGCTACTAAACTTTATTCAATTCATTTCTACTTACTATATACCCTGTTAGTCATGAGACATTGTAATTCCACGTTCTTCAAACACTTTTTTAGCGGCCGCTAACGCATTTAGGACACTCGGGAATCCTGTATATGGAATGAGGTGCATGATGCAACCTACAATCTCTTCCGGTTTTAAACCAACAGTAAGCCCAGTTTTAATATGCATTTCAATTTGCGGTTTTCCTTGAGCAACAAGAGCTGTAATGGTTGTAAGAACCTTTTGTTTGTTATCTAATCCTGGTCGTGAATAGATATCTCCAAAAGCAAATTCAACAACATATTTGCTCAAGTCAGGAGCAATATCTTTAAACGCTTCACCAATATCCATAAAGCCAGTCGGATTCTCATCGTCTGATAACGTAAGCTCTTTTATTTTTTCCAAACCTTGTTGATAACGATCGTTTGCCATTTTAAAATCCTCCTCGATTTAATTTCATATTAAAAAGTTTAATTGTACGGAAAATATGTATTGTGATCTATTATTCCCTAAGTCTTTTAACAATGCCAGTATATAATCTTTGGAATAACAAGTAAAATGAATCAAGGTTAATTTTATAATATTAAAGTTATAAGACATTTTAAATATGGGGCAATGAAACCTAACACAAATCAGCAATTGAAATGGCACGATTGATTCAAAAAAGACGCATTTTCTTATTCGATTAGAACACCCATTTGAATAAGAAGCTATTTATTCATAAAATTCCATATGAGGTTTATCCTGTTTTTGAGACTCCCACGGCTAAAGCCGCTAGCTCTAAACCCAAAGGTTTAAACGAGTGGGATTCTTGCATGACTTACCGTTCGCAATCCATTTCTGTTTTGAACAGCCTGCAAGTTAAGGGGCATCTCATTGCCCCACCCCGTCTTGTTCCACCAATCTTGATAGGCGTGTACCAAAACAGGCGGTGTCGCTATTACCACGACACTAATTGTTTTTCGTCTTCTAAGCAGATAGCCCGCTCACTGCTTTCGATATATTGATGGCAGCGTTTACATCTGCGTGGTTTCGATAGCCACACTTTTTACAACAAAAATCATCTAGGTTCCGGTTTCTTTTGTCAACATGGCCACATTTGCACATTTGAGAGGTGTAGGTTGGATTGACATATTCAACCATGATTCCTGTCATTTGTGCTTTGTATGCAATAAACTGTTGCAATTGATAATGGGACCAACGATGCAAATTGCGTCCTGCTTCTTTTGTTGAT
>NZ_JBPPZG010000203.1:6274-6826 GCF_051918545.1 Pseudogracilibacillus amylolyticus (SeqCode)
TACCTGTTAAATCTTCCATTCGAATTAGATGAACACCGTTCTCCAATGCGAATTTGACAATTTGACGGCTTATCTTATGGTTTGTTTCTTTCATCCAGGCAGATTCCTTGTTTTTCGATTTGCGAATAGCATCAAGTTTCTTCAAGCACCCAAGTTTTCGTCTACGGGAGGCAAAGCGCCTTCTTCGATATGCTATTTCCTTCCCCGGGAAGAAGATAGATGTCGTTCCAATAGTAGCTACAGCAAGCTGGCGCAATCCGATATCAATGCCCATTGTTCTCGATGAAGCTTTATCAGCTTGCTCTTGTTCGATTTTAAAGGACAAGGCGATTGCGACAAACCACCGACCTCTTTTTTCAAAAAGTTCTGCGGCGCCTTGTTTAACCGTGCCAGACAATAGTTTGTCAAGCCACCGTTGCTGATGGTCCTTATAGACGACGGGCACACCAACCCGCTTTTCTAGTGTTGGGAAAGAAACTTTATATAAACCATTTTCTCTTTCTACCTTAAAGTTTTGATTATTGAAGCTACACCACATACAACGAAACGTTT
>NZ_JBPPZG010000204.1:0-6812 GCF_051918545.1 Pseudogracilibacillus amylolyticus (SeqCode)
AGCAAAAGGATACAATTTTAATTTTACAATATTTTTATTTTTAATTTTAAAGGTAATATTTGGAGTAGGTTTACGTTTATAAACAAATAATATGATAAGCGTTTTCAACTATGTTATCCTTAAATTATAAACGTTCGCTTAAAACTTTTATAAGGAGTTGTTTTCATGGAATCAATGAAGTTATTCAAGTATTCTCGTACCTCTACGTTAATCATCCTTCCAAAGTTGGATGAAAGTCTATGGGATATACAGCCTAAAAATTGGCCGAATACAATTCGTTGGCACGCCGGACATATTTATGCCGAAGCGGAAGGTTTTATGCATGATGCTGACCATAATTATGAAATAACTCGTCCTGATTGGATGCCTCTATTCCTTGATGGATCTCGTCCATCAGAATGGGAGGGAGATGTGCCTTCGAAAGACGAACTTCTTGAAGCACTTCGAGAACAGGAAGGACGCATTGAAAACTTCTTTAAAGATAAACATCATAATAAAGTCTCCAAAGTGCGTGACTTAAATGGAATGTTACTTGATACAGTTGATATGTCCTTACAATTTATTACATGGCATGAGGGCATTCATATTGGAGATATAAAAGGATTGAGACTAGCTACAAAATAAAAAGATTCGCGTCTTTTAGTTTTGGGAGTAAAAACAACATACAAATTAACATAGGCCTTAAGATAAGAAAACTCAGATTTAATTCTGAGTTTTTTAGTTTTTAATTAAAAATTTATGCATTAAATGCGCACATCAATCACTAAAATAGAGGCTCCTCTTTATTCGATAATTCAACAAACAAAGGATAAACTCCAAAATATATCGGAATTAAACCTAATAGAACAAATAAAGCAATATAAGATGGACCAAAGAAAAGATTCACCAACATGATGGGAGTAATTAAGAGGAAAGGAATGATCGAACTTCTTTTTCTCAACCGTGCAGTCAGATATTGTTTTTCCTCACAATAAGGACACGACATGCCACCACCCAAAGTAAATGACCTTGTAAATGTTTGCTTCCAACTCCACCTTTTATAACAGTTCTGACAGGTCGGCATTTTAATCTACTCCTTTGTTCAGCAATATGATTTAGTTAATAAAACAGTATAGCTTTGGGTTAACCACTATTTTCTGAAACAGGCATATATTTAGTAAAATAAGCTGCCAAAATTAATAATATAACACTAATAGTCCAACTGAATAATCCTAAAAGATCAAACCAATAAGCCAATATATTTGTTAAAGCTATAAGAAAGAAACAAATGGAAGTTAACGCACTTTTTATTCCGGTAACACCCGATTTTTTTCTTCTCCTAATTGCTACAGGTATAGCAATTATAAAAATGATTATTAGAATTATATTTAAAATCTTCAGCAGTTTTAAAACCTCCCTCTTACAATAAATAACAGCCTTCCGATACTAACGATCCGTTTTACAGGTTTCATCTTTTCCACAATCTAGTTTGTTTGCATATGAATAATACTTGTATTTATACTAACACACTGATTTTTGTATTGCGAACCTCCCCCACTAATTGCTGACGCAATTTGAAGGGGACTGCGCCTTCGCTTTTTTGTTCAAAAACAACAAAGTTTTTACCCCTCGATTATTTTTTATGGCTAGCGGTTAAAACATGACATTTGTCACATGGATATGATGACATATGCGTCTACCCTTACATGAGTTACTCGATTAAGATTAATAGTAAGCAAAACTTGAAGGAGGACCATGGACCATATGTCTAGAGAAAAAACAAAACAATTACATAAGAGTGTTGCCCCATTTACAAAAGCTAATAATAAAAAGAGTATAATACAACTTTATAATACGTTGCTACCGCTGCTGCTATTTTGGATATTAAGTTTTATCAGTCTCCAGTTTTCTGTTTGGTTGACTCTCCTCTTTTCCGTAATAGGATCGGCTTTTATTGTACGGACGTTTATCATTTTCCATGACTGTACGCACGGTTCATTTTTTAACAATAAGAAGCGCAACGACGTGATTGGAACAATTACCGGAATTATCACATTGTTTCCTTATGAAAAGTGGAAACGAGAACATGCAATTCATCACGCCTCAAGTTCCAACTTAGATAAACGCGGGATAGGCGACATTTGGGTGATGACAATTGATGAATATATTAATGCATCCAAATGGGAACGGTTAAAATACCGATTATATCGAAATCCAATCATTATGTTTGGACTTGGACCACTTTATTTAATCTTAATCTCCAATCGAATCAATCGGAAAAATGCTCGTAAAAAAGAACGAACGAATACATATGTGACAAATATAAGCATTATTATTTTATATGGTATCATGATCTATGCTATTGGTTGGCAAGCATTTCTGCTCGTACAAGGTGTTATGGTATATGTGGCAGCCGCTCTAGGTATTTGGCTATTTTATATTCAGCATACATTTGAGGATTCCTATTTTGAAGAAGAATCTGAATGGAATTATGTAAAAGCAGCAGTTGAAGGAAGTTCTTACTATCAATTACCGAGGGTCTTACAGTGGTTAACCGGTAATATTGGCTTCCACCATGTCCATCACCTAGCGCCCCGGGTACCTAATTATAATTTAGAGAAAGCGCATATCGCGACACCGCCGCTTCAACAAGCGACAACGATCACGATTAAAACGAGTTTAGTTTCTCTTAAATATCATTTATACGATCCGAAAACCAAAACGTTTGTCACCTTTGGCATGATTAAGCATTTATTAAAAGAACCGAAGAAACATTTAGATTTTCAAAATATTAAACCAAAACGTACTAGTATAGAATGAATACAAAAACAGTCGTCCTTGAAAGCAGGCGACTGTTTTATCGTATTAAAAATTGGTACAATAGATAGATAGACAAGGACGGTGAGTTTCGTGCATAGATGGTATAGTATTTTTCCGAAAAATCCATGGTTAAGTATTTATACGTGGATCATATTTTGTTTATTACCGTTCTTTTTCATCTTTAGATCTTCGTCTATGATTGGGATTGTCATCGGAGTTATCTTATTAATTCTCTTTTTTGTTTCTTATATTTTTTCATTTAAAGCAAAAAGTGGCATTGTTTATATGTGGCTGAGTTTTAAAATGGTTATTAATATTCTAATGACCTTGCTTTTCGGCTTTGTATATTTTGCTTTATTTACTGCATTTTTCATTGGCAACATCCGACATACAGCTGGTTTTTTTATTATGTACGGGCTTCATATCGCTACAACAATTGGTGCAGTTATAGCTGGATTTTTTATCGATATTGATTTATTTCTACCACAACTATATTTCATCATAATTTGCTTAATCGGTACCGTTCTTTTACCTTTTAACCTTTACTACCGTAATAAACGTGAAAATTTGGAAGGACAACTAGAAGTAGCGAAGGAGCGAATTTCTGAACTCGTCGTTTACAAAGAACGACAACGAATTGCTCGGGACTTACATGATACTCTTGGACATAAATTATCACTTATCGGACTGAAAAGTGATCTTGTTGGAAAACTTATTTCGCGAGATCCTGTCCGTGCCGAGGAAGAACTCCTTGATATACGAAAAACAGCAAGCACTGCTTTGAAAGAAGTTAGAGATCTCGTTTCTGACATGCGATCAACGAATATAATAAAGGAATTAATTCGAGTAAAACAAATCTTGAAAGCTGCGGAAATAAAATTAATTATTATAGGCACACCTGAACTATCTTCCGCCCCTCCTTTAACAGAAAATGTGTTAGGCATGTGCATGAAAGAAGCTGTTACAAATGTAGTAAAACATAGCTATGCAGAAGTGTGCCAAATTACATTCCTTCGTAAAGCAGATTCATTTGAAATTGAAGTAAAGGATGATGGAATTGGAATCCCCGGTTCCAGTGACTATTTACCCGGAAGTGGATTAGATGGTATTCGCGAACGTCTTGAATTTGTTAACGGCAATTTGAAAATCGAAACTTCTAACGGAACAACACTTAAAATAAGTGTTCCCGTAATACTAAAACAAGTCTCTGAGGGGGAATAAGATGATTAAAATTGTGATTGCGGAAGATCAAGGCATGATGCTTAGTGCATTAGGTTCATTATTAAATATGGAAGACGATTTTGAAGTAATTGGAACGGCAAAAAATGGCGAAGAAGCAGTTGAGTTAGTAAAAGCACTAAAACCCGATATATGTATTATGGATATTGAGATGCCTTTAAAAACAGGATTAACAGCCGCTGAAGAATTAAAGGAAACGCCTTGCAAAATCGTTATTTTGACTACCTTTGCTCGTGCTGGTTATTTTGAGCGTGCACGTAAGGCTGGAGTGTTCGGATATTTATTAAAAGATAGCCCGATCGAGGAATTGGCTAATTCAATCCGAACTATTATGTTAGGTCGTAGAATTTATGCACCTGAACTAGTAGATATTATCTACGATTACGAAGATAGCACGGAAAATCCATTAACAGAACGTGAAAGCGAAGTACTAAAACTCGTTTCAGAAGGAAAAACAACGAAGGAGATAGCGAACAAACTATTTTTATCTCATGGTACCGTCCGAAACTATATTTCCGCCATATTGGATAAACTTAATGTTAATAACCGTATTGAAGCCATCTCTCGCTATAAAGAAATGGGCTGGTTTAAATAGAATGTGAAGGAATAGTTTTATCATGTGAAAGATGTTCCCATTTTTAATGAAAAATTGGTTTCCCTTTTCCGTATGTCTCCTTAGCTCAAAGCTACGGTAAAAATAATAACCAGCTTTCCCCCTCTTCCTTCCATTATCCGCCTTTGTAGGGAAAATTGTATTGACGAAAATCAATTTTGCCATGAAAAAAGAGCCTTTTCACCGTGTTACCTTCATGAAAAGACTCAGGTACTATAAACTATTACATTAACAAATATGCCAATAATGTTCCTATTAAACCGCAAATCAATGTAAATGCAATATTATCAAATGTTATCCGATAAGGGTTTTGATCCGTATTAAATGAAGTAATAGTTACTAGTAATCCATAAGTGCTCACAGCAAAAGTAGATACAGAACTAACAATTAAAATGATTGCTAGACTAATCGGTTCAATAATCTCCATTAAAGGTACCATCAACCCACTCAGAATTCCAATAGACGCTATGGAATGAACTCCAAACAAACTCATGGTCAAAATAAATAATTGAATTGCGATCATGAGCATAAGCGGAGAGTCTGAAAACTTTAAAATAAATTCATGGATATACATCGATGCATCTGATTCTGTAATCCCATTACTAAATAAAGCAAGTGAAATAAATAAAACAATAAAATTATGCATACTATTTGTACTGCTTTTCCAGGCATTCCATCCGACCACAGTGAAACATCGCAAGCGTTTGATAGCAATTGCCCAAAGCAAAGTAAATGGAAGAATTAGTAGCGTAATTGTCATAATAAAATCGATCTTATCAAAATAACCGGCGATGACAATAATAATTAAAAATAGTGCTAATGCTCCAATAAGGCCTAAGATCTTATTAAAATCTTTTCTTGTGAACGTTCGTGTTTTTCCCCCTTCACGGTAAGGGTACTTTTTATATTTCAGCTTACCAATAATGTTATCTAATATAAATATGATGACTACAACCAATAATAACCACGGCAATACTTCAATATATTTTACCCCTGTTACGAAAACACCAACAGCAACAACAATTTCTAAAGGACTCCACAATAATGCAATCGTATAACTTCTTACCGAAGCCATATTAATAAATTGATTCCTAAGGCGCTTAGGGATCGTTTTTAAATTTGATTTTATAATGCTTTGCGAAATAGTTATCGCTGGTAAGTTTAAAAACGTTCCCAATGAAAAAGTTGCTAGTGAACTTCGGTTATATAATGTCCCCAACTCTTTTGTATTCACTTTCATAATCTTACTAAGGAGAGAATCGTACCGTCCACTTCTAACAACACTATTCATCCAAGGTAACATCATAAAAAGCGTTAATAACGGGAAATTATCTTTTAATACATAAATTGTCTCCATAAAAGTTGTAGGAGTCGTCACATATAAAAACGAACCAATTAATACGAATACAATACCTAGCACTTTAAAAATAGTTGTCGCTTTCACAAATGCGAACAAAAACATAATAATCGCACAAATTGATAAAATCAAATCAACAAATGGTATTTCCAAAAACACATTCACTAAATGAATAAGTAAGACTGCTGCATAAAATAAATATATATGATTATAAATTGACTTCCTCATGATTCACTCCTTGAGCTTTTATTTTTTTGCAATTGGTGAACCATTTAATTAATTGCATCACTCTTGCTGTCTATATTGTATACTAACAAGTTTACGCCTTTATATCATTTTTTCTGTCTGTAAAAAATTGTGAACAGCTTACAGCAAGCGCCGATTAAATGGGATCGGGCGCTGATAATTCTGCCGAGGGCGCTGAATAATTCCGAAAAGCGCTGATAATACTGTCGAAATCGCTGAATAATTCCGAAAAGCGCTGATTAAATTTGAAAAGCGCTGATATAGCGTAAATTCCGCCGTTAAACTGCATTTAACGCCGATAAGAATTACAAAAGCTTATCGTCGGAGTACTTAAAATTAATTTTCTCACAAAATTAAGCACTATGTTCTCCTATTTTCAAGCAGAACATAGTGCTTTTTTACGTTCCATATTTAAATTCGAAACTGAGGGATTTTTTTATAAGTAGCAATTCTCCATACCCATTCCAATGGCCCGTATTTAAAATGCCTGAGCCATAAATTACTTATGATTAGTTGTACAATAAAAATCCCAAGTGAGACAAACAGTCCTAAAAACGG
>NZ_JBPPZG010000205.1:0-6768 GCF_051918545.1 Pseudogracilibacillus amylolyticus (SeqCode)
TAAAGCAACTGTTGAACAAAACTTTATTGGAATGTCAGAAATCGTTATTGAACAAATGGAAAAAGTGTTCAACGGTGAAGAAGTAGACGGTACAGAACTATACGCACCAGCAAGCTTAATTACCGCTGAATAAAATAAGATTTTCGTAGACATTATCACACCCTTACACTGTAGTTGAAGAATACTGTGACATACATAGCTGGGTCGTTTCTCGCCTATACCCTTTGTGACCTCTAGATTGTCATAAAGTATAATTTTACTTATGTGCCTATTAGAGAACAAGAATTCATGAAAAACGGTCACAAAGTAAGTCTTTATGTGCCCGTCAGATCAGAAGTACATGAAAACGTTCATCATGTAACTCATTTATTATGTCGCAGTTTATGTATTTTCTACAAAACTACAGATTTGATAAGACAAGTGCGAAAAGAAACCAAGATAAAGAGGTGAAAGTGACAGATGTTACTGCAAACAAAGGACATTACTAAAGTATTTGGCGGACATACAGCATTAGATAATGTAAATGTTACGTTTGAAGCAGGCACTGTTCACTCATTGTTAGGCGAAAATGGTGCTGGGAAATCCACACTCATTAAGATACTGACAGGTGTTTATCAACCAACAAGCGGACAAATCATTTGGGAAGGCAATAAAGTAAATATTGAACGCCCAAAAGCTGCTCAAGATCTTGGAATTAATGTAATCCACCAAGATCGGCAGCTTGTCCCTTATTTTACGGGTCTGGAAAATTTATTTTTAAACAAAACATACCCGAAAAAGATTTTTGGTGGTATTCATTGGAACCTGATGAGAGAACAAGCAAATGCTTTAAAAGAAAAATGGAAGATTGATATTCCAATAGATAAACCCGTCTATGATATGACACCGACAGAACGAACGATGTTAGAAATTTTAAGGGCGATGAGTCAAGAATCAAAAGTACTTGTCCTTGATGAACCGACAGCCTCATTAACTGATAAAGAGTCGGTTTTATTATTTTCATTAATTGATCATTTGAAAAAAGAAGGTGTGGCAATCATTTATATTTCCCACCGCCTAGAAGAAGTTATCCAGATTTCAGATGATGTCACTGTTCTTACAGGTGGAAAAGTAACCGCTTCTTTACCAAAAGAAGAGATTACGAGAGAAAAAATTATTTATCATATGACAGACGGACAACAAATAAATGTAACGAAAAAAGTAAAAACAGATGTGTCAGAACAACCAGTCCTTTTAACCGTTTCGAACATAGCAACGAAGGATGAAAAAGTAAAAGACGTCAGCTTCAACGTCCATGCCGGAGAAATTGTCGGCATGTATGGGTTGGCTGGAGCGGGAAGAACGGAAAGTATGGAAGCAATTTTTGGACTTAGAGAAAAAGTGAATGGAACAGTACTTTATAAAGAAAAAACGTACGACAAAGTAAGTCCAAAACAAATGATAAAAGCTGGAATGATATTAATCCCAGAAAACAGGCATGATGAAGGATTAATTATGCCAAATACGATTAGTCATAATATGACATTACCTATATTAGAGCAAGTTTCAAATGGTGGTGTGTTAACAAAGAAAAAAGAAACACAAAAAGTCCAAAATGAAATGAAACGTTTTAAAGTAAAAGCAGTAAGTGCAAATCAAACCGTTTCGGAACTAAGTGGTGGTAATCAGCAGAAAGTTGTATTTGGTAAAGCACTACTTACAAATCCGGATTTATATATTTGTGATGAACCAACGCAAGCTGTCGATATTATGACAAGGAATGATATTCATTCCTTTTTACAAAAACAAGCAGAGCTTGGAAAAGGAATCATTTTTGTATCATCCGATATCCAGGAAATTCTCGAGATTAGTGACCGTATTGTTGTCTTTAGTGAAGGAAAAACAGTCGCAGATCTTGAAAACGACGAAATTGATACCCATACAATTTTAGATATTTGTTACAAACATCAAAAGGGGGAAAAATAATTATGAGTGAAGCGATCAAACAACCGAAGAAAAAGATGTCATTCTCCCAGAAAATCAGTTCGTATGGAACCATTTTTGCAGGTATTGCTTTAATTATTATCTTTAGTATTTTAAGTCCAGATTCTTTTGCAACAGTAGATAATGCAATCAATATTACGAGACAAATTTCTTTTCTAGTTATTATCGCTATCGGAGCAACATTAGTAATGAGTGTACAGGAATTTGACCTTTCAATTGGAGCAATGGCAAGTCTTGGAGGCGTTGTTGCTGCCAAACTGTCGATATTAGGTGTTCCTATTTTAATTAGTATGCTTATTCCAGTGATCATTGGATTTATTATTGGCTTAGTTAGTGGAGCAATTGTTACACATTTCCGAGTACTGTCATTCGTGACGACACTTGCGATGGGGACGGTAATTGGTGGTTTTACGTTTTGGCTAACTGGCGGGTCTACCGTATTTGAAAATATTCCAGAAAGTTTTACATTTATCGGTCAGACAAACGTTCTTATGATCCCGCTTTTATCGATTATTATGATTATATTAGTGATTATTTTTTGGTATATAATGACACATATGACACTTGGGCGTCGTTTTTATGCAATTGGCGGAAATGAAAAAGCCTCAGAAGTTTCCGGGGTAAATATAAATGCATATAAAACGGTTGCATTTGCGCTTTGTGGTGCGCTTGCTGCATTCACTGGTGCCCTGCTTGCATCACGCTTAGGTTCTGCACATCCAACCGGAGGGGAAGCTTATTTTCTCAATGCATATGCCGCTGTATTTTTGGGAATGACTGTTGTAAGAAGTGGTGTTGCTAATATTGTCGGAACATTGTTTGGAGCGGCAATTTTGGGAATTTTAGCAAATGGTCTGACGATTTTACAAGTACCTTCTTTTATGCAAGACGTTATTACCGGCTTAATTATTATCGCAGCATTGATTTTTCAAAAGATAGGTCGTGAAGGAAAGTGATAGAAGTTATGAAGAAAAAGCATACTGGACTGACTAGTCCTTTTATTACAGCTTATCTTGTTGGTGGTTATCCAACTAAGGAAAAAAGCATCGAGATCATGCAGAAAGCTGTTCGTTCAGGATTAAATGCAATTGAAATTGGTTTTCCAAGTAGTAATCCATTTTTGGATGGAGATATGATTCAACGCGCACATAAACAAATTTATGATGATTTTTCTTCATTAGATGATTTTATTGATTATTTGCATGATGTCCGCGCAGCAATCTCTATTCCAATCTGGATTATGGGATATACAAACGACCTGTTTCATGAAGATGCGTATTTGAAATTAGCGAACTCAACATATATCGATGGATTTATAATTCCCGATCTAAAAATAGCTCAAACAGCAGTAGTACAACAACATCTTAACCAAACGGCAGTAAATGTTATACCGGTCATCAATAATGAAATGACAGATGAAGACATCCACCGTTTAGCCGAAAATAAGGAAGTTATCTACTGTCAATTATATGCAGGTAAAACAGGACATGAATTAACAATTACAGAAAATTTACCCGAATTTTATAAGCGGATGCGAAAAATAACAGATGCGCAGTTAATGGCAGGTTTCGGTATAAAAAATCAAGATATTGCTGAGAAGATATTTGAAGTGGGTTATGATGGAATTGTTGTGGGCAGTGAATTTGTTCGACTTGTTGCTACAGAAAATGAAGCAGCCTTACATCAGTTTATCGATGAATTAGTCCAATCGAAGAAAAAGTGGGGGTAATATGTCATACATAGCTGTTTTTGATATTGGAACAACGGCAGTGAAAGGAATTTTAGTTGATAAAGAAGGTCATCTAATGGAGGAACATACCGTTGAGCTAACAACTTATGTATCCGAAGATGGGAAGATGGAACAGCGACCAGAAGACTGGTGGGAGGCAATCATTCATATAGCATCACTTTGGTGGAAAAATGGCATTTCTCCGGAATCTGTTCGAGCAATTACGTTTTCAGGGCAAATGGAAGATGTCATCTCTATTAGTGACGACGGTGATTATCGCGCAATATTATACTCCGATACAAGGGCAGGGGAAGAAGCGCAATGGATATATGAAAAATGTCCAGAAATCCGTGCCATTACAGGCAATAATGTAAGTGCTACAACGCCACTTGCCAAAATAAAATGGTTGGAAAATAAAGCGCCTAAACAGTATGTAGATACAGAGAAATTTGTATTTAGTTCAAAAGACTATTGTATTTATCAATTAACAAAAGAAACGGTAACAGACCCAATAACTGCAGCAACTACAGGGATGATGGACTTGAAAAATCGTTCTTGGAACAAGCAAATTTTCAAAAGCTGTGTGATCGATGAAGGGAAGTTACCTAGATTACTAGAAGCAGATAGTGTAGTAGGAAAGGTGACAGAAGAGGCTAGTAAAAAAACTGGTTTTTCAACATCCACATTAGTCATTAATGGAAGCGGGGATGCCGGAGCATCGACGCTTGGAGCGGGTGCTGTTCATGAAAAAGATTGCTATTTTTATATGGGTACAACGGGATGGCTAGCAATTGTAGAAAAAAATGAAGGACAGTTCGATTCCTTATCAGAAGCCCATTTTAATTTAGCCTTTGTAGAAAAAGCACACCGAATTTCGGTTGCACCGTTGCTTAATGTTGGTAATGTTCACAAATGGGCCGTTCATTCGTATATCGATCAAAATGAAACAAATAAATATGAAACATTTGAAGCTTTAATTGAACAAGCCGCTCCAGGTAGTGGTGGTGTAGTATTTTTACCATATTTGAACGGAGAACGAAATCCAATGATTGATCCAGATGCAAAAGGAGCGTATTGGGGAATCACATCGCATACAGAAAGAAAAGATCTCGCCCGCGCAGCTCTGGAAGGAGTGACTTTTTCCTTAAAGCAAACGCTAGAAATGTTTGAGTTACAAGATCGGCGGACGATTACGTTGATTGGTGGGGCGTCAAAAAGTAATAGTTGGTGCCAGATGATGGCAGATATTATGAATCATCCAATTAGAGTTCCATTAAACAGTGAATATTTACCGTCAATCGGTGTAGCGTCGATTGCTTTTGTTGCACTTGGCTGGAGTGAATCATATGAACAATTCAGTGATACGTATATTAAAAAAGTGCCTAGCAAAGAATATGCACCTAATCCAACGCATGTCGATATGTATAAGAAGCATTTTGAAAAATTTAAGAAGCTATATCCGGCGTTACAAACAATTTATTGATGATAAAACATTCGTCATACGGCGGATGTTTTTTAATAACTTGGGTGTAATGACTGATCGTTTTTAAGGATTGTAAAGAGGACGCACAGATGTAGAATTAAAGATCACTCCTACTAAAAAATTGGAGTGATCTTTATTGTATTTGCCAATCAATTTCTCCCAATCCCGATCTTTTCAATAATGCATTCGTCTTGGAAAATGGTCTACTTCCTAAAAAACTTTGGTGTGCGGAAAATGGACTTGGGTGTGATGATGTTAATATATGATGTTTATTTGTATCGATGAGTCGTTGTTTCTCTTGTGCCGCTCTTCCCCATAATAGATATACGATTGGATGATCTTTTTCATTTAAAAGTTCGAGTATCCGGTCAGTGAAGATTTCCCATCCTTTCCCGCGATGGGAATGGGCTTCTCCTTCTCTAACTGTTAAAACTGTATTTAATAGAAGGACACCTTGTTTTGCCCAATCGATTAAACAACCTTGGTATGGCATCGGATATCCTAAATCACTTTTCAATTCTTTAAAAATATTAATTAAAGATGGAGGTTTTACAACTCCGTTTTGCACTGAAAAACTTAAACCATGCGCCAAGTTGGGGCTATGATATGGGTCTTGACCAAGGATTACCACTTTCACTTTTTGATAAGGGGTGTAATGGAGTGCATTAAAAATGTTTTCCATTCGTGGATATATCGTTTTCGTCTTATATTCTTTTATTAAAAATTCTCTTAGTTTTACATAATAGGCTTTCGAAAATTCATCTTCAAGTAACGGAGCCCAATCATTTTTTAATATTTGTTCCGTCATATTAACCTTCCTCTTTTTGAAATCTCGTGATGTCACGTTACTAACCCAACTGAAACAGCTTGCTCTTATTTTAGAGTTAGTGACGCTTTCATATATGCCCTTATTTAATTTCGTATAAACATAAAAAATCAACTCAAAGCAAAAGAGTTTCCAAAGTATAAAATAACATTAAATAAACAAACATACAACCATTTTTTAAAAAAGATCTTTTCTACTCACAAGCTAAGATTTCACAACTTTGAAACATTCTTTTGTTTGTTTTTAAAATGTGTTATTTCAGCAATTTTATCCAGTTGATAAGGTGAAAATTTGTCAATTAATGCTAAAATATAGAGTAAAGGCAATAATAGTTCTATGTGAAAAGAATCAAGTGGAGCCTCTTTTTTATTAAATGATGGAGAAAGCATATTTGCGTAAAAAATAATATGATAGATTGGATGACTCACCTATGCCTGAACAAATTGAAAAACTTTTTAAAAAATTAAATACGGATCCAGC
Organism: Pseudogracilibacillus amylolyticus (SeqCode); assembly: GCF_051918545.1. Taxonomy (NCBI): domain Bacteria; kingdom Bacillati; phylum Bacillota; class Bacilli; order Caryophanales; family Bacillaceae; genus Pseudogracilibacillus; species Pseudogracilibacillus amylolyticus (SeqCode). Next base: position 6,502 of record NZ_JBPPZG010000205.1, read on the forward strand.
TACTGGAATCAGCACGAAAAAAGCAATGGAACGTTTAGAAATCGACGGACCAAATCGATTTGCAGAGGAGCAACAACAATCAATTCTCTCACTTATTTGGGGGCAATTAAATAATGCTCTTATTTATATTTTGTTCGCTGCGGCTATTATTTCGGGACTTGCCGGCGAGATAAGTGATGCGATTATCATCGGCATCGTTATCGCAATTAATACAATTATAGGTGTGATTCAAGAGTCGAAAGCTGAAAAAGCATTAGAGGAATTAAA
>NZ_JBPPZG010000206.1:0-6705 GCF_051918545.1 Pseudogracilibacillus amylolyticus (SeqCode)
ATGTCAAACAATATCGTTAGTGCACTCAAAACACATAGGGAGGGAAGAACGACCATACATAAGGCAAAAGGTAATCATGTAATACAAACTGTGTCTCCTCAAGCCGAATATACTGCATAGTAATAAAAGCTAATTCTAATACGCCAGCCATGACAGCAAGTATTAAAAAAACACTAATCAGCTTTGTAAGCAAATAATGGAAATTACTCATCGGACTAGGTACTAGAATCGTACCGACACCTAACTTTCTGTCTTCGGAAATCTTCCCTCTTAAAAGGTAAAATCCAAAAGGCCAAAGAAACAGTGAACTGCTAAGTGCCGCAACGGCTCCTAACCATGCTGAATTGTAAATGCTGCGTGCTTCACCTACATACATGGTTTGGTAACCTGCATCAGCTGGAGGTACAAGGAAATATCCAAGAGTAATCACCACTCCAAGCATTATTAAAAATCCATAGGATCTCAATATCAGCATTAGATTGTAATGGCTGATGGTGATACAACGTTGGATTCTATCAATCATTACGCGTTCCCCCATTTCTTACAGATATATAATAAAGATAGGCATCCTCTAAAGTTGGGGATATCATTTCTGCATCTGGGAACGGACGACGATTAGAGATGATTCGCACATGCATGCCATCACTACGTTGAAATACTCGGCTGACCACATGGGCCTGTTGAATTTCTGGCAATTGCCTGCTTGGAACCGTGCACTCCCATACTTTGTGCTCCACATCAATGAGAAGATCTTCCGGTAGAGCATGTTGCAACAATTTGCCTTCAGACATAATAGCAATTTGAGAAGCAATGGATTCAACGTCAGATACGATATGTGTGGACAGGATAATAATCCGTCCAGAGGCCAAATTCGCTAAGAGGTTGCGAAATCGAATACGTTCTTCGGGATCAAGGCCAACAGTCGGTTCATCAACGATGAGAAGTTTTGGATCATTTAAAAGAGCCTGCGCGATACCGACACGCTGTTTCATTCCTCCCGAAAAACCACCTATCCTTCGTTTAGCGTCCTGAGCCAGATTCAACGTGTCAAGAAGATCTTGAATGCGTTGTCTTGCTAAATTCATAGGCAATCCTTTAACGGCAGCCATATATTCAAGAAATTCAATCACGTTCAAATTCGGGTAAATCCCAAAATCTTGAGGTAAATAACCAAGGTTTTTTCTTATTTCTTTAGGATTATTTACAATGTTCATCCCATCTAATGTAACTTTTCCATCTGTTGCGCGCATTAATGTAGCGAGGATTTTCATTAGAGTAGTTTTACCCGCTCCATTGGGTCCAAGTAGACCTAGGACACCAGGCTTCAAACATAAACTGAAATCAGTAAGTGCTTGCTTATTTCCATAATTTTTACTTACTTGATCAATCATTAATTCCATTAATCATTCTCCTTTCACTCAACTGGATGTTTCCAGAATAATTATAACGAATGAGAGTAAAATCTAAGTAAACAGCAAGCAAAATCGAAATTATTTCTATAGAGGCAGCAAAACTTGCATTGTAGTTCCTTCATTTATACGACTTTTTACGCGGATGTCCCCGTTATAGGCAGAAATTAACTGTTGAGCAACAGCCATTCCTAAGCCTGTTCCTTCCAATATTGCATCGGTGGATGTTCCCCGATAATATTTACGAAACAAATGGTCAATTGTTTCCTTGTCCATTCCTTTCCCGTTATCTTCGATGGTGATCTTGAGATCTGTCAACTTTTGAAGGGTTACTCTAATTCGTGTCCCTTTAGGATTATGTGTAACCGAATTAACAAGCAAATTTCGAAGAGCCCGTTGAAAAAGTTTAGGATCGATTTGCATATCAAGTTGAGTTTCAACTGTTTCAAAAGAAAGGTGATAGCCATTTGCCCACGGAGCACTGGCTACATCAGCAACAGTACGGCGAACAAGTTCCACTACATCCTTGTTCTCCATTTCTAAAGGAAAGTGTGCCCCTTCCAGTCGGAATGACAAATTTAAATCTTGAATGAGCTCATTCATATGTTCCGCTTTTCCGTGGATTTCCAATAGGAACTGTTCTTGTTTTTCTTCACTCCATTGAAACCGGTTTGACAATAGCATGGTTGAATAACCTGTTATGTAAGTGAGTGGAGTTTTTAAATCATGAGAAATGCCGGCAATCCATTCTTTTTTCATTCGATCCAACTTTTCCCGTTCCCTATGGTTGTTTTCTAAGGTTTGTGTTAAGGTTTCAAGGTGATCAATTAATTCTTTATATACTCGATAAGGGCCCTTTAATTTATGTGTTTTTTTTGAATAGATATTATTATGCTGAACAGGCGGATAATAGTTTCCATTGGCTAAATGATGAATCCATTGAATCATATAGTAAATTGGTTTCCCTATGTACCAGCCATAAATAATAAGGGATATGAAATATATCGAACCTAAAATTACGAGAGGTGTAGCACCCTTTTCCATCAATTCTGGCAAAAGAATACTTACTACTGCCAGAACGAAACTCGTAAAAACAAACATTAACACAAAAGTTAAAATTAAATAAACGACGATACGTAGCATTACTTTCATAGTCATCAACCTTTACATGGTGGCACAAATTTATAGCCTAGCCCTCTAATATTAACAAGAATACCAGGATTGGCGGGGTCCTTCTCAATCTTTTTTCGAAGTTTGGAGATATGAATAACCACTGTTTTTTCGTCACCCTGAAGAGCGGATCCCCAAACCTGTTCATATAATTGTTGAGCGGTAAAAATTCGATTCGGATGCTCACACAAAAATACAAGCAGTTCAAATTCCTTAGCCGTGCAATGTCGATCAAAGCCATTCACAATTAATTGCCCCGCACTTTTGTGAACGGTAAAAACACCAAAATCCAGGATTTCCTCCTCCTGTCCTACATAAGAGGACTTATTCAAATTCTGTCTCCGTAGTTGGGCCCGTATCCTTGCTACTACTTCAAGAGGGTTAAATGGCTTGGTGATATAATCATCCCCACCGATTCCAAGCCCCATTAATTTATCAAGATCTCCAGTTAGCGCTGTCAAAAACAGGATTGGAACTGATGTTATTTTTCTAATTTGTTGGCACAATTCAAATCCATCAATATCTGGCAGCATAACGTCAAGGACAATTAAATCAAAAGCCACATTCTCAACCAAATGTAAGGCTTCATTCCCAGATGATGCCGTTGCGATTTGAGTATAGCCCTCTTGATTTAAAAGATTTTCCAACATTGTCAAAATTCCTTTTTCATCGTCCACTAATAATATTTTATCAACCAAAACAGGATCCTCCTTTGTAAACTAAACTTGCTTTCTATCACTTAAAAATCACAGAAGAGAATTATTTAATACGGTTCTCCAAGGATTCGATTGCCAGTTTAAACGCAATTAAACGACGCTCATTTAATGTTTTTTGAGAACTACCTTCTTTTGCCTTTGTTATCTGTTTTTCAATAGATGGAATGATGTCTTCTAGTATATCTTTAGAAGTCAATATGATTTTTTTCATCATAGAAAAAACCTACTCCATTGCAAGCATCCTTTAGGCTTCGTAAACCGATTTTTACGGCACTTCGTCTTTTATGACAAGGGTTGTTGTCGGTCAAGCTTTTATAAGCATTTGAAAGCTTATTAAAAGTAGACTCCAAGGATTTAATAGACAAATCCTGGATTTCTTGGCTAACAGTTTTCATATGTGAACCTCCCTTTTAAATAATCCAACAATTTATAAATCTCTTATACACTATCTACCCCGGTCGTATAAAAATTTTTTATTTAGGTTAATCATATATACATACGATAGTTTTTATTTCCCTGATTATCAATATAATACACCAACAAAATATATAGCACACTATCTAAAAACCAACTGAATTAGACGGCTTGTAACAAAATGAATCCTAAGCTAGTTCACATGTTCATAAAATGGGGATAAAATGGACTAAAGTAAAATGACTTGGAGGAACCATAACCTTCTCTTCCAAACAGATAGAGGGGGTCATCTATGTCCTAACACCACAAAAAAAGGTGCTTCCTAGTCAAAAATAGAAACACCCCATTATGCGTATAAATTCAGGAAGATTATTTGTTTTTTTTTTACTGTGATATTCTTCCGATAGTTGCTATGTATTAATCTTTTTTTATTGCTCCATAATCAGTCTGTTCAAAAAAGCTATTCACAGCCAAACAAAACATAATACTATTTATTTCTGTTGATACATATAAAGTGAGAAGGGACACAATAAGCAAAAATCCAACAAATGTTGATATAATCGCTTTTTTTCACTTTTAAGGTGTGAGTTTATTACACAACTCCTTTGATTTTTCTTATGCTAATAGAGATAGAACAATATAAGGAGAATATCTCATACTGATTCAAACTATGAAATATAGTGAGAGTTTGTCCAGTAGGGGTAAATCTGGGCTTATTTCAATTTGTGAAAATGTGTTTATTATATCATACCGCCCATATTATTATCGTCTGTAATATCTATTACATATAGACACAAAATAGCGTTATATCTTATTTTTGATTGCGGTACCCTTTTGTTACCCCAATTCACTTACTATTGACTAAATTATTTTACTATTTCTTATAAGCCTCGGGATAAACATTATTCTACTTGAACATCTTTAATTTGATACTTATTTTCCGATTACCCAATTTTTTAACCCCACCATTATACTTATAGATGATAATAATTTCTGATTTTCGGAAAGTGGATGGTGACCCTCGTATATTTGCCTTCTTCCGATTGAATGGAGAGGTCATGTCCTAATTTAAGGGCCATTTGTTTTGCAAGGTAAAGGCCTATCCCGGTAGATTTGGAATGACTTCTCCCAATAGATCCTGTAAATCCTTTTTCAAATACGCGGCTGATATCTTCCAGCTTAATCCCAATGCCTGTATCTTGAATCAGCAGCCGCTTTTCTTTTCGATCTTCCTTAAATTGTACGGAGATTTCCCCGCCTTCATCTGTATATTTTAAAGCATTTGAAAAAACTTGGTCTATGATAAATCCGAGCCATTTACTGTCGGTATGGACAACCTGCTCCATATCATCCATATGAAAACGAATTTGCTTGTTAATAAAGGATTTGGCAAATTTCTTTACACTGTTTTTAACGACTTGATCCAACGCTACCTCGGAAATAAAATAATCTTTGGAAAACGAATCAATGCGAGAATAATAAAGAGCCTGCTCCACGTAATTTTCGATTTTATCCAACTCATCTTCAAACTTGTCCACAAGGGATTCAACAGTTCTTCCATTACTGTTTTCCATAAGCAAGCGACCTGCCGCAATCGGAACCTTAACTTCATGAATCCAAGATGTAATAAAATCTTGATGATCGCGTTTTTCGTTATACAACTTTTGTAGTTGATCGCCATGCATACCATTTACTTTTTTTAATAATTCAAGATAAATCTGTTGTTCATTGTTTCGCGGTTTAGGAAGAGTTGCGAGAAATTCTTCATGGCTACTTTCAACCAAATCATGTAATTCCAGATAAAACTCCCTATTAAAATAGTATTCGATGATTACATAAATAGCCACAATAAAAAAGATAACCACATTGATATAGACAATATCATTGACAGCGTGTCTGGAATGTGCGCTTACAAACATCATCAAAGAAACAAAGAACATAACGATCACATATAATATAAAGAAATTCCGTTTATCTTTTAGATATTGAATGAAACTCATTGGATAATATAACCTTGTCCTTTCTTAGTTGTAATAAAGTGTTCTTTTCCAAGCTCAACAAGTTTTTTACGCAGGCGAGCAATATTAACCGTCAATGTATTTTCATCCACAAAACTTTCATCCTTCCAAAGGCTTCGCATCATTTTCCTTCGATTTACAATGGTACCTTTGTTTTGCATGAGGATTTTCAGAATAAGAAATTCCGTTTTCGTGAGATCTGATTTTTGATCTCCATGTAAGACCTCTCCGTCATCAAGGTTTAATACAATTCCGTCATGTTCCATTGTCTTAGAATGTGTTTCCAAGTATGAATAGGTCCTGCGAAGGAGCGCATTCATTTTCGCTATCAATACATCCATATAGAAAGGTTTTTGAATATAATCATCCCCACCCATGTTCATCGACATTACTATATCCATTGGTGTATCACGGGAAGAGAGAAAGATCATTGGGACCTTTGAAACTTCTCTGATTTTGTTACACCAGTAAAATCCGTCAAACGATGGCAAATTGATATCCATAATGACTAGGTGAGGATCATAATTAAGAAATACCTGCATTATTTGGTCAAAGTCTTCGATCTTAATGGTTTCAAAACCCCATTTTTCTAATGCTTCCCCTACCATATCACGAATGGTCAAATCATCTTCCACGATCATGATTTTCATTCCTATTTCCTCCAAACATGCATCATACTTCAACATCATTTTAATTGAATATCGACCAACAAACAAAGAAAAGATCACATTTAAGTTGTTTTTTTGTCAATGTGACAAAAATGTAAGGTTATGAGATCAAGCTGTAAGTTTATATTAAGGTTTTCTATTATACAATTAAATTGTAGAAAAAACAGCTCTGAATGGAGGATTTATATATGAATATTGTAGTCGAAGCAAAACAAATAAAAAAAGTCTATGGTGCAAAGGGAAATGTATTTTCAGCTTTGGAGGATATAGACTTAACCGTCATGGAAGGTGAATTCGTCGGTATTATGGG
>NZ_JBPPZG010000207.1:0-6639 GCF_051918545.1 Pseudogracilibacillus amylolyticus (SeqCode)
GCCTACTAATATTTTCATTGTCGGCTCAAATAAAGCATCAATCCGAGCAACTGCCATATTTTTTTCATAAACGTCATCCGTCATTTTATAAAACCGTTCTTTATCCTGACGCTCTTGTACAAAGGCACGCAGTACACGAACCCCACGGATGGATTCAAGCACTTCATTATTCATATCTCCAAACGCATTTTGCGCCTTCATAAAACGAGAATGAATAGCTGAGCCATACTTACTCATAATGATAGCCATTACAGGCAACGGGATAAGCGCTGCAAAGGTCAATTTCCAGCTAATTGAAAACCCCATCATCGCGATGATCATAAACATAAATGTAGTCGAGTCAACTAAAGTTAAAATACCAAACCCAGCGGTCAAAGCGATCGCCTTTAAATCATTTGTACTTCTCGCCATTAAATCCCCTGTTTTATATTTACTAAAAAATGTTGGAGTCATTTTCAAAAAATGCTCCATCAAGCGGCTTCGCATCTTTTTCTCTAAAATTACTGCTCCACCAAATAACGTATAATCCCATAAGAATGAAATAACATAATGAACAACGATGATAGTAAGATAAATCATAATTACTGCAAATAATAGTTGAGAAGTCAATGAGTCGAAGCGGATATGATCAATGGTGTAACCTAACAATTTTGGAGGGATTAATCCGATTGCACTAGCAACTATTAATGCGGTTATTGCAAATGTATAGCGCTTCCAATAATCTTTAAAAAACCAACTCAGTTTTCCTAAAACATCAAACATGCCTCATCCGCCTTTTCATCGAAAATTACCCACAAATTCCCTTCATGTCTATTTAATTATAATGTTTCATTTTTTGATGTCAATATGACAAAATAATTACTAGCCGAGCAACTGTATGCTATAATGATTGCTATTATAGAAAAAATGGCAACATTTAGAAAGGAGCTTTATTTATGTCTAGAATAGAGAAAATGTTGGACTATAATAAACAATTTGTTGCAAATAAAAATTATGAGCAATTTTTATCAAATACGATTCCAAATAAAAAAATGGTTGTTTTCACATGTATGGAATCAAGATTAGTTGAACTTTTACCGAAAGCTTTAAACATCCAAAACGGTGATGTTAAGATGGTTAAAAACGCCGGCGCAATCATTCGAAAATCCTTCGATAGTATTATTAAAAGTATTCTCGTTGCTGTTTATAAATTACAAGCAGATGAAGTAGTAGTCATCGGACACCATGATTGTGGAATGTCTTGTGTCGATACAAATGACTTAATGGATAAAATGAAGAGCGAAGGAATTACAGACGAGACATTTAAAGCACTCGATTATTCAGGCATTGACTTTCATAAAGAATTTCATGGATTCGAAACCGTTGAGAAATCGATTGCTCAGAGTGTAGAAATCATCCGTGAACATCCGCTTCTCCCATCGCGTGTCCTCGTACACGGGCTTGTCATCGATCCAAACACTGGAAAAGTCGATGTCATTTCATTGGATGAAAGATAACAAAGGCGCAAACGCTTTTTTAGGCTAAAAAACAGCTTTGGACTGAAATGCTTTTCATCCTGTTAAAATTGGGACGCATTTTGTATGTAGAAGTTTGCTGTAGAACTCAAAATTTCAATAACCAATCGTTGAATTCGGCATCTCTTTTAGGTATTGCCGTTTTTCAACGATTTTTTCTTCAAAAAGATTCATACTATTTTTTATGAAAACGTAATATACTTTTTGTATATCTTCTTTTTGATCAATTATTACAGTTATTATTTTAATAAGGGAATGAATTTTGTATAATAGTTCATGTAGTGAACTATTCATTATATGAATTAATTTACGTCTACGAAAAAGGGGGACTCATATGTGGAATTACATCAATTAATCAATCGCTATCAATTTGCGATAAATACGATACATCGAGGAATAAACAATATTTTAAAAGAAAATGTAAAACATGATATAACGCCAGATCAATTTACAATTTTACAGCATATTCATACTAAAAAAATCTGTACGAGTACAGAAATAGCTAAATACTTTAGTGTCGGAAAAAGCGCTGTAACAGCTCTTGTTACTAGATTATTCGATAAAGGACTTATTGAAAGAATACGAGATAAAGAGGATCGGCGGATCGTATATCTTAAATTAACAGAAGCAGGTACTGAGCTTGTTAAACGAACAGAACAAGACCTTTATCAAGTTATCGGGAAAAAGCTAGATCATTTTGATCGTGCTGAAATTGAGGGCTATATAACAGCTTTAGAAAAACTCGCAACATTAATGATTGATAATGAGAAAGGATAGAATGTATGAAACAAATTATTAAATTTCGGTGGGTTATTGCGCTTCTTTGGGTCGTTGTTGCAGTGGCACTTCTTTTATTTGGACCAAATTTACAAACACTAGTAGCTGAAAAAGGCCAGATGACTGTACCAGATGACAATACATCCATCCAAGCTGATAAGCTATTACAAAAAATGAATGAAGATGGAACAAGTGCTTATGATGCTGTCTTAGTTTTTCATAATGAAGACATGTTAACAAAAACAGATGAAGAAGAAATATCAAAAGCAATCGATATTTTACAAAAGAATCAAGAGAATCTAGCAATCTCAGATATTATCGACTTTAGAGAAGGCGATGAAGTAAAAGATTTAACAGTAGCTGAAGATGGCACGACGATTATCGTTCCTTTTAAAGTTTCTGTTGAAGAGCGAACTGCTAGCGAAGCAAGAGATGTGATCACAGAATCGGTTGCCAATATTCCGGTAGATCATCACGTAACAGGAGAAGTTTTTTTACAGGAAGATATTATTATCAACTCCGAGGAAGGTCTTGAAAAAACCTTATCGATAACTGTTGTTTTAATATTGATCATTCTTTTTCTCGTGTTTAAATCATTTGTTGCACCTTTTATTCCATTACTAACTGTTGGGATCAGTTATTTAATTTCGGAAGGTATTGTCGCGATTCTTGCTGATACGATGGATTTTCCGCTTTCTACATTTACGCAAATCTTTATGGTTGCGGTTATGTTTGGAATCGGAACAGATTATTGTATTTTACTTATTAGCAGATTTAAAGAAGAAATTAATCAACATGAAACAATTGGAGAAGCGGTCATTGCCACATATAAAGCAAGTGGTAAAACGGTATTTTTCGCAGGACTTGCAGTATTAATCGGATTTTCTACGATCGGTTTTTCATCGTTTACTCTCTATCAATCTGCTGTTGCGGTCGCCATTGGAGTTGCAGTTATTTTAATCGCACTCGTTACACTCGTTCCATTTTTCTTAATTTTATTAGGTAAACGGCTTTTTTGGCCGTTTGATAAAAAAGTCGAACATAAAGAAAGTCGGATTTGGAAAACAGCCGGAATATTCTCGTGGAGGCGACCAATTTTTGCTTTATTTATTATTGCAATTATTACGGTGCCATCTTTGTTAACGTATAATGGAGACAAATCGTATGACTCTTTAGAAGAATTAAGCGATGGATTTGGTTCTGTAATCGCATTTAACTGGATAACGGAAAGTTTTGGCCCTGGTGAAACATTACCAACAACCGTCGTGATGGAAGTCGATGAGCCGATAACGTCAGCAGAAGACTATCAAGCAATCGAAACAATTTCCCAAGAAATAAATCGTATTAAAGGTGTTGACTATGTTCGAAGCGCAACTCGTCCTGTTGGTGATGTTATTGAAGACTTTTTAATGGAATCGCAAACTGGACAATTATCTGACGGTTTAGGTGAAGGAGTAGACGGATTAAATGAGGTAGAAGATGGACTCCGGGAAGCGGCTGATGAATTAAAAACTGAGTCTCCAAAACTGAATGACGCAAAAGACGGTGTCGGTGAATTAATGGATGGAACAAATGCCGCAAATGATGGAATTGGCCAAATTCAAACTGCTTTAACAGAAATTGAACAAGGAATTATGTCAGGTTCTAGTGGAGCTGGTGAGATAAAAGCTGGACTTGAGGAAGTGAAGAAAAACCTTGATGAGACAATCGCTGGAAATAATCAAATTTTAAGTGGATATAAACAAATTGCTGAAGGATTAGCCGGGTTTGGTGAAATGGACTCTGTGAATTTATCTCAGTTAAAGCAAGCGGTAGAAGGTGCAAAAGCAAGTGTTGAGGGGATGAACCAAATCTCTATTGCCCATAATCCTAACCTTGAAACTGATCCAAATTATCAAGAGGCATATCAAAGTGCAGTTGGAGTTTTGGATGGTTTAGCTGAAGGAGTTAATCAAATTGAAAAAGAACTAGGGAAATTGGCTGGTGCAAGTGAACAGATACAAACTGAAGTAGTTCAACCACTAAATGAGTTAAATAATAGTTTTCAAGAGGTGATTAGTGGACAAGAACAGCTCTCTTCAGCACTCAATGAATTAATCGCCGGTGTCGGTCAGTTAGAGTCAGGCTTAAGTGAAGCAGCAAGTGGGCAAAAACAAGTTGTCAACGAATTCCCTAACTTAAGGGAAGGCTTATCCCAAATATACGGCGGACAATCAGAACTTCAAAATGCGTTTGAGGAATTACAAGAAGGTTTAGATGAACTCTCTGGTGGCTTAGTCGAAGGTTCAGATGGGCTTTCTCAAATTGACGAGGGATTAACGACAGTTCAAGAATACTTGGGAGATTTTTCTGTCGATCAAGAACCTCCTGTTGTCATCATTCCTGAAGAAGCTGTAGAAAATGAAGACTTTTTGGAAGGAGCTAATGAGTATCTTTCAGATGACAAAAAAGTCGTTAAGTTTGATGTCATTTTAGAATATAGTCCATATTCTCAAGAAGCAATTGAATTAGTCGGTGATATTAATGATGCTGCACAAACCGGAATTGAAAACACTAAATTTGCAGGAAGTATGCCAGAGATTGGCGGTGTCAGTAGTTTAAACAATGATTTAAAAAATGTTTCAGACGAAGATTATTCACGCACAGCTTTATACATGTTGATTGGTATTTTCATCATTTTAGTGATCTTATTCCGATCATTAACGATGCCGCTTTATTTAATCGGCTCCTTACTAATAACATATTACACATCCCTTGGTTTCGCTGAATTACTTTTCGTAAATATATTTGGATATGACGGCTTAACTTGGGTTATTCCCTTCTTCTCATTCGTTATGTTAGTTGCGCTTGGAATCGACTATAGTATTTTCCTGATGGATCGCTTTAATGAATATAAAAATGGCTTGATCAAAGAAGCATTAATCAATGCAATGAAAAACATGGGAACAGTCATCATATCAGCAACAATCATATTAGGCGGAACATTCGGTGCCATGCTCCCATCCGGTGTACTGTCACTTTTACAAATAGCGACTGTAGTTATCATCGGATTGGTGTTGTATGCATTTGTCATGTTGCCATTATTCACTCCAATAATGGTACGATTCTTTGGAAAATATAATTGGTGGCCATTTAAAAATCAGATGAAGAGTTAGATTATAAAAACTCCCTCGGGGGGAGTTTTTATTTTTTTGCCATTTCATGAATAAGTTGAATAACCATTTCTCGCGACTCTTTGCTCGAATACTTTTTCATATTTTCTTTTATTACCGGTGCAGCTTCCTCTAATTTTTCAACCTCTTCTAAAAGCCGCTCTTTTGAAAGTTCTTCTTCCTCTAAAACATGTGCAAAACCTTGTTCTTTAAATGATTTCGCATTGTCAATTTGATCTCCTCGACTAGCAGCAAGAGACAATGGGATGAGCAGCATCGGCAAATCTAATGCAAGAAATTCAAAAATTGCATTCGCACCTGCACGGGAAATAACAAAATCAGTAATAGCAAAAATATCTTTTAGTTCTTCATTTACATATTCAAACTGAACGTATCCTTTTCGTTTAACTGTTGAATCGACGTTATTACTTCCACAAATATGGATGAGTTGATATTTCTTTAAAAGAGTGTCCAAATTCGCTCGTATCGCTTCATTTATCTTTTGCGATCCAATGCTTCCACCCATAATTAATATGACTGGCTTTCCCGGGATTAAGTTCGTTACCTTATATCCAAGGCTTTTATCACCTTGAAACAACTCCTCACGAATTACCGCACCAACATGAGTTGCCTTTTTTTCAGGTAAATATTTCATTGTTTCCGGAAATGTCGTTAATACTTTTTTCGCAAATGGTGTCGCAATTTTATTTGCAAGCCCTGGAGTAAAATCGGATTCATGAATAATAGTAGGTACGCCACGTAAACGTGATGCTACAACGACAGGTACAGAAACAAATCCCCCTTTAGAAAAAATGACATTCGGCTTCGTTTTTCGGATAACATTCCAAGCATCTAACGTTCCTTTTAAAACTTTAAATGGATCTTTAAAATTTTCTAACGACATATAGCGACGTAATTTACCCGTAGAAATCGGATAATAAGTAACATTAGGTAAATCCTTTATCAAATCACGCTCAATTCCTTGTTTTGAACCGATATAATCAACTTCCCAACCTTCTTTTTGAAAGTACGGGATAAGTGCTAAATTAACAATTACATGCCCAGCCGTTCCCCCACCGGTAAATAATATACGTTTTTGTTTCATCTATGTAATTCCTTTCCTAAAAACAATCCCACTTACAATCTTATTCCACTTTACATTATATATTACTTGGAATAAGAGTGAAAATAAAAGT
>NZ_JBPPZG010000208.1:0-4646 GCF_051918545.1 Pseudogracilibacillus amylolyticus (SeqCode)
CGGTATAAAAACGCTCTAATATACTTAAAATGAATTTTTAACCCTATAAAAAGACAAATAAAGCCCTTTTCCAAAAAAGAGCTTTATCATAAATTGATTTATGAAATTTACGGAAATAAAATTTCTATTTCTATACAAAATCCGCGAAGTAACTAGGTTGATTTGTTCTGCACATCTCTGAATAAAGTTGCAATGTAAAATACCGCTACGGAAATACACTCCGCTTTCCACGGGCGGCTGTTGAGCCTTCCTTGTGCTACGCACTGCGTTGTCTCATCTAGGCCTGTCCTCCCGTAGGAGTCTCCGTGTATTTCCTACGCTAGGTATGTTTGGTAAATAGCTCTGCATAATTTTTTATTACTATCTCAATAGTTGATTGGAGCCGGAGGGCAGTCGACTCCCGCGGGAAAAGCAATATAGGAACTCAGACTAAGAACTCCACGACCTTATGTCTTCGTCTGCACTAGTACATCCTGTACGTCGGAAGACTCAGAAACAGATACAAAAAGATAAAATATATGAATATTTTGTGCAAAAAATTATTTAGTATATTAATATGTTCTGACTGGCAAGATTAATTGTAATATATTTTCTTCTTCTGGAGTTTTTATAACGAATGGTCGCATTGGACCTGTGAAATTTATTTGTACTCTTTCGCTATCAATTGTCCGCAGTGTATCCAGCATATACCTTGAACTAAAGGATATTTTTATTTCTTCTCCTTTTATAGATATAGCCCCTAATTGTTCTTTAACATTTCCAATTTCGGGAGAGTTACTGGAAATTTCAATACTATTTTGATCAATTGTATCTAAACGAATTACATTATTTTGATCAGCGCTTGATAAAAGTGCTGCTCGTTCAATTGTTTGAATCAGATCTTTTGTAAAGACATCAATAACTGTCTTGCTTTCAGTTGGGATTAGTCGATCTGTCTCAGGATAATTTCCACTTAAAAGTCTCGATAAAAAATACGTATTTTCTGTATAAAATAATACTTGATTATTAAGGATCTCTATATGAATCGTCTCATCATTATTATCAAAAATTTTGTTTAATTCTTGGAGACTTTTCCCTGGTATTACAATATTTGTAGCATCTAAATGATGACTTTTAATTGGAAAAGATCTTAATGCAAGTCTATGACTATCAGTCGCTGTAAAAGTTACTAAATTATTTTCAATAGTTACATTAACTCCCGTTAAAATTGGTCTTGTTTCCATTGGAGATACAGCAAATACAGTTTGTTTAATTAATGTTTTTAAATCTTTACATTGTATATTTAATTGCTTTTCTCCTTCATCAATTTTTATTTGTGGGTATTCACTGCTACTTTGACCATATAGCGTAAATACTGCCTTTCCAGAAGTTATAACCGTTTTAAAGTTTTCTTCAACAGTAATTGTAACAATTTCTTCAGGTAATTTTTTTATTATTTCTGGGAAATGGGGTACAGGAAGAACGATCGACCCAGTTTCAATATCTGAAATAATTTCTTCATCATTTATTTGTACAGGAATATGCGATTGAATTGTAATATCGGAATTACTTCCTGTTAGTATAATTTTTGATTGAATGACGTCTATTTTCATGCCAGTTAAAATCGGAATTACTGTTCTTGAAGAGATTGCAGTTGAAACAGCTTGTATACTGTTAAGCAAATATTTTTTCTTAACTTTGAATTTCATTATTTTCCTCCTAGAAGATTGCTGTCATATATATATTTATTAATAAATATTTAGTAATAATAGTAATAGGGCTTGTTAATATGTGCATAAGTTTGTTTAAGCTAATATATCACTATTTTTCCAATGTTATCAACATGTGAATAACATGGCGTTTTTCATGTGGTTTATTCACAATTGTTAACATTATAGATTACTTTTAATTTCTTCTTTATACGTGTTTATTTCAGCTTGAAATTCATTATCTTCTGTTAAAAGTTCTGTTATTTTCTTATGGGCATGTATTACTGTTGTATGATCTCGTCCGCCAAATTCTTCACCTATTTTTGGAAGTGATAGATCCGTTAATTCTCTACTTAAATACATGGCAATTTGCCTAGGAAAAGCGATTGTTTTTGTTCTTTTCTTAGATAGAAATTCATCTACAGTGACATTAAACTTTTCGGCGATATAAGACTGGATTCCTTTAATAGTTATTTTTTTCGGTCTGTTACTAGGGATAATATCTTTTAATGCTTCTGTTGCTAGTTTCGTATCAATATCCTGATTGATTAATGAAGAGTAGGCGATAACGCGAATTAATGCACCTTCTAGTTCACGAATATTTGTGTCAATTTGATTTGCAATATAAAGCATTACTTCATTTGATATATCATCTAGTCCTTCTGCTTTAGCCTTTTTAGATAAAATAGCGATTCTCGTTTCTAAATCAGGAGGTGAAATATCGGTAATTAATCCCCACTCAAATCTAGAACGTAAACGATCTTCAAGTGTTGGTATTTCTCTTGGTGGACGATCACTTGAAATAATAATTTGTTTGTTTTCTTCATGTAATGTGTTAAAAGTATGGAAAAATTCCTCTTGAGTTTGTTCTTTTCCCGCTAAAAACTGAATATCGTCAACTAGTAAAATATCAACATTTCGATATTTATTACGAAAATTTTCTGCTTTGTTATCCATTATTGCGTTAATAAATTCATTCGTAAATTTTTCAGAAGATAAGTAGATTACTTTTCTATCAGGATGATATTCTCTTACATAATGGCCAATTGCATGCATTAAATGGGTCTTTCCAAGTCCGACTCCACCATAAATAAATAAAGGATTATATGATCTAGCGGGCGCTTCAGCCACAGCTAATGATGCTGCGTGAGCAAACCGATTTGCAGCTCCAACAACAAACGTATCAAAAGTATATTTTGGATTTAACATATTTTGGCTATCTTCTTTAACGGGATTTTTTTCCTGTATTTCCTTAACTTCTGGTTGTTCATTATTTTCATCAATAATCTCAAATCTAACGGATATTTCAGTTCCAGTCATTTCAAATAATAGTGTATCGATTACATCTGTGTATCTTTGATCTAACCAATTTTTTGTGAATTCATTTGGAACATTTATTATAAGGATATTATCAGTTAGGCCCTTCACGGCAGTTTGACTCAACCACGTATCATAGCTTGGTTTACTAATTTTGGATTTCATTTCATTCAATATGTACTGCCATAATTCTTCAATATTTTCCAAGTGATACACCTCTTTATTTCATAAACTAACTAGTTGTAAGTATAAAAATCCTTTCGACAATTCTCCCTGCTTATGAGGAAGAAGGAAAGGAAATATAATTTTAATGCGTGTTCAAAAAGGAGGATAAAAAGGACCTGTCAGCAACGCCGACACTAGCACGTCCTGTGCGTCGGAAGTTCGAGGCGGAAAAGCAAGCCAACGAGCTTCCACAGGATGTGGTGACTTCGACGTTCGACACAGGACGTGTCGGTATTTAGTCGAAGTTCCCCTAATGCAGTGTCATTTTTACCGGACTTTTTGAACATCCTCTTTTATATCGTATCAACTTTCGTCATAAAAACCTGTTGTGGATAATATATATTATAAAATTAAAGCACGTTTTATGGAACTTATTCACAATGTGGTTTATCTTATATACAGAAGAAAGAATATGTTAACATTTTATCCACAACTTGGGGATAAGTAAGTGCTAAAATAGAGTTATTAACATGTAGGAGCATTATTAACAATATCAAAATTTGCTAGAATATGCAATGTTTTTTATATAGTTATCCATATGTTATTCGTATTGGGTATAAAAATTATCAACATGTGTAGAAATTGTTGTTAAGCTGTCGATAATTGTAGAAAAATATTGTCACGTGAAAAATTCAATGTGATTAGATTGTGGAAAACTTGAAACTTTTATTAAATTTTTTAATATAGGCTGATTGCGATGTCTCAAACTTTAAACTGGGTTATGAGGTTGAGGTACGCCCTGAAATAATTTTTCCCCTAAAACGGACGGTATAATACACCTTTGTAGTTAATGGAAGATCCTAGGTTATTTTTTACTTGAATATTTTGCGGAAAAGGGCATATCGCAAAAAACTCGATATGGTTGTATGTTGACTATTGTTTGTTGTTTACGTATAATTATCAAGACAGTTTTTGTCATGGAAACATTGAATGAAGAGTAAGTTATTTTATCAAAAAATTGCTTCTCCTATTTTTAATATTCGTAAGTTTCTATATGAATGATCAACTAATATTTAAGGAGGTGCATGAAATGAAAAGAACATTTCAACCGAACAATCGTAAACGTAAAAAAGTACATGGCTTCCGTGCACGAATGAGCACAAAAAACGGTCGTCAAGTTTTAGCTCGTCGCCGTCGTAAAGGAAGAAAGGTATTGTCTGCATAGGCCACTGAAGCAAGTCAGTGGTCTTTTTTGCAGCTAAGAAAGAATAAATCTTTCCTACTGCATAAGTGCAACTAAGGCTTTCGCCAAGGCTTGCACTCTAGAGCATAAGTGCAACATCACCTCTGTCTTTCGCCAATCGGTGTGTTTACTTTAGCGAGAAGCCAAGTTTTCTAACAGTTTTAATAGATTGAAGTAAAATTTAAAGGTGATTGTTTTAAATGAAAAAAGCTTACCGAGTGAAGAAAAATAGT
>NZ_JBPPZG010000208.1:4656-6532 GCF_051918545.1 Pseudogracilibacillus amylolyticus (SeqCode)
CGTCAAGTTTTAGCTCGTCGCCGTCGTAAAGGAAGAAAGGTATTGTCTGCATAGGCCACTGAAGCAAGTCAGTGGTCTTTTTTCAGTTTTAATAGATTGAAGTAAAATTTAAAGGTGATTGTTTTAAATGAAAAAAGCTTACCGAGTGAAGAAAAATAGTGAGTTTCAGGAAATATTAAAAACCGGTAAATCCTTTGCAAATCGTGAGCTTGTCATATACTATAAAGAAAAACCGTTACAAACTCATTTTAGAATTGGAATATCAGTTGGAAAAAAAATTGGGAACGCAGTAACTAGAAATCGGATAAAACGATACATTCGTCAATCATTTATACAATTAGAAGATAAAGTTATTCCGGAAACAGATATAATTATAATTGCAAGAAAACCAGCAGTTGATATGGACTGTAAACAAATAAAAAATAGTCTTATTCATTTATTACGAAAGCAAAATCTTTTATTATATAGATAAGGTAGTTTGTTTACTGTTAGGAGGAAGTTATTTTGCGTAAGAAACTTTACATAATTTTGCTTTTGGTCGGTGTAGTAGCTCTGTTATCTGGATGTACAGATATTAATACCCCGATCAATGCAGAAAGTACAGGAGTTTGGAATAAATATTTTGTTTATCCAATGTCTGTGTTTATTATTTATTTTGCAAAAATTTTTAACTCGTATGGATGGGCAATTGTTGTAGTTACAGTTATTATCCGTGTAATTTTACTCCCACTTAATATTAAGCAGTTAAAAAGTTCAAAAGCAATGCAAGATATTCAACCTGAATTAAAAAAATTACAAGAAAAATATAGTTCAAAAGATGCGAATACACAACAAAAGTTGCAACAAGAGACAATGGCATTATTTCAGAAACATGGAGTTAATCCATTAGCGGGATGTTTACCAATCTTTGTACAAATGCCAATATTAATTGCCATTTATCACGCAATAATGCGTACTCAGGAAATCCAAGGTCATACTTTTTTATGGTTTGCACTTGATTCACCTGATTACATTTTACCGATCATAGCAGGGGCAGCGACGTACTTACAACAAAAATTTATGATGGCAGGTAGTCCTGCAGCTCAGAATCCACAAATGGTCGCAATGCTTTATATTATGCCAATTATGATTGCCGTTTTTGCCTTTTTCTTACCTGCTGCACTTGCATTATACTGGGTAGTGGGAAATATTTTCATGATAGGTCAAACATTGCTGATTCGTAAACCAATGATGAAAGATCCGAGTACTGGAGGAGAGAAAAAGTGAGAGAAGTAACTGCTAGTGGCCAAAGTGTTGAAGAGGCGGTTCAATCAGCTTTAGAGCAGTTAAATTTGTCAAAAGAAGAAGTTGAAATTGATGTAATTGATGAAGGTAAAAAAGGATTTTTAGGTTTATTCGGATCTGCTCTTGCCGTCGTAAAAGTAAGAGAAAAGAAGAATAATATTGCTGAAACGGAAGAATTTTTAAAAAATGTTTCCAAAAATATGGGTGTCGACGTAGAAATTACGACTACAATTGTGGACAACCATGTAACATTCCAATTATCCGGTGAGAAAATTGCTATTTTAATTGGAAAAAGAGGTAAAACTTTAAATGCTCTACAGTATTTAACTCAGTTAATAATAAATAAAAATGGGCGAAACTTTCATTCCGTAACTGTTGATGCGGAAGGGTATCGTGAAAGAAGAAAAGAAACACTTATTGAACTTGCACATAGAATGTCGGATAAAGCTAAACGTATTAAACGGAAAGTAGCACTTGAACCAATGCCTGCATATGAAAGAAAAATCATTCATAGTGCATTGCAAGATTCAAGTGAAGTAACAACTTATTCTGATGGAGTAGAACCACACCGTCATATCGTAATTAGTCCAAA
>NZ_JBPPZG010000209.1:0-6475 GCF_051918545.1 Pseudogracilibacillus amylolyticus (SeqCode)
CTCAGAAGCAGTGGGTTTCTGCTTCGGAGGCTGAAGCCGTGCCCGCGGAAAGCGTACTGCCCGGAGGCGGAAATCAAGGGTTTACCAACTAGGTTTTAAAATTTTCATTACTGCACAGTTTCCTTCAACTATGTATCAAGTTCCGCCAGTTAAAAAGTAAGCATTCCCTGTACTAATTTTACTTCAAAGTCGATCATTTTATCTAGGTTCTAGTCCATTTATTATATATATTAATGAAAAGCGTATAAGCTATCATATAGTTAATGAAAAGTTTTTCTTAAATTTTGTTCCGTATGCACCTTAGGTATTTGTCTTGCATAAAATGACTATGACAAAAGAGGAGGTATACGTAACAATGACTTTTCTTGATAGTGACTATAGAGAAATCATAACGAAAGCGGTATGTGGAAGAGGTCGGAAATTAACCAAATCAGATAACCATGTTTCGCCATCACATAAACCATCAAGTATTTTAGGTTGCTGGGTAATTAATCATCGTTATCATGCAAAAAAGAAAACATCTGATATTGTAGAAGTGCATGGAACTTACGATATTAATATTTGGTATTCCTTTAATGATAATACAAAAACTGAAGTAGTAACAGAAACTGTTGACTATTGTGATGAAGTTAAATTATCAAACAAGGATGAAAATTGTTTACATGATGACTATGAAGTAGTTGCAAAAGTTATTCAACAGCCAAATTGCTTACAATGCAAAATTGAAAAACAAGGGAACCAAATTGCGGTAGAAATAGAAAGAGAATTCGAAGTTAAAGTAATAGGTGAAACTAAAGTAAATGTAAGAGTAAGCCCTACAAGACAGTCCGATCAGCATAAAAAACATTCTAGATATGGTGAAGAAGAAACAAAGGAAAGCGGCAAGGATGATTTTTTCAAAGGAAAAAGAAGATGACTTCTTCCAAATTAATTAAGCTATCTACTCAAAAAGAATAGATAGCTTATATTTTTTTCTTAACGATGCGTCGTATAAAAAATAGGCTTTGTAATTTTTTTAATTTCTTTTACTAATTCATCATCCAAAGGCAGAAGATGTGTCGAGCTAATATTTTCTTTTAATTGCTTTACAGTACTTGCGCCAAATACAGCACTTGCAACAGCAGGATGATGAAGTACATATTGAAACGATAAATTTGCAATTGGAAGATGTAACTTAGTTAATTTATTCATTATCTGTAAAAGTTCATCATGGGTATAGTCCAAATATCCATCTTTTCCTTTTTGAGCAATGTATTTAACCGACTGCTCACTTAGCATTCCTTTTGCCAAAGGTCCTCTTGCTAAAACACTTACCTTATTGGCAGCTAAAAAATCTAATAATTCCTCGGGTCTGCGATCAAGCATATTATATTGCATCATTACAGCATCGATAGAAGATTTTTCAACATATTCTCGAATAACATTTGGTCTAATTGAAGAAATTCCATATGCACGAATTTTACCGGATTTTTTTAATTGTTCAAATGCTTCTATCGTCTCATCAATAGGGTCCTCGATCGTTCCACCATGAAGTAAATATAAATCAAGATAATCTGTTTGAAGTCGTTGTAAACTATTATCTACAGCTTGATGAATATATTTTTTTGAAGGATCCCAATACCACGTTTTTGTATTTGGATTAAAATGATTACCTACTTTTGTAGTTAAAATAATATCTTCACGGCGCTCTTTTATAATTTTTCCAATCATTTTTTCATTCTCGCCAAATTGATATAAATCAGCTGTATCTAAATGATTGATCCCATTATCCAAAGCTAAATTAATTATTTTAGAGGAATTTGATTGATCGAGGTCAAGTGACATACAGCCAAGCGTTAGCTCGGAAATATAAATATCTGATTTACCTAATCGATTCATTCTCACCTTACCACACCTTTTTCTATTATTGTAAAGGTCAAAAAAGCGCTTCACAACTAATTAGATTTGTTTATGTTAAAATAGAAAGAAACAAATATTAATGAGAGGTTATTATGAAAAAATTTGAAGAAAGAACGTTACGAACTGAAAAACTATTTGACGGAAAAATCATTTCTTTGCAAGTTGATGATGTTGAATTACCTGATGGAAACACGTCGAAACGGGAAATTGTCAAACATCCTGGTGCAGTTGCTGTTATCGCAATCACACCTCAAAATAAAATTTTACTAGTAGAACAATATAGAAAGCCATTAGAGCGGTCTTTATTAGAAATACCTGCGGGAAAAATAGAACTAGATGAGGATCCTAAAATTACGGCTATAAGAGAACTGGAAGAAGAAACAGGATATAGGACAGAAGATTTACAATATATTACATCCTTCTACACATCGCCTGGATTTGCCAATGAGATCATTCACATATATTTTTCAAATGCTTTACAAAAGGTAGAGAATCCGATTAGTGGTGATGAAGATGAATTTATTGAAATTCATGAGTTATCTATAGCAGAAGCAGAAGCGCTCATGCAAACAAAAGATATTTATGATGCAAAAACCGTTTATGCATTAACATATTTAAAATTAATGGGATTGAATAAACATGCTAAATAAATTTTTTGCTGATATGCATATCCATATTGGTCGAAATATGAATAATCAGCCAGTAAAGATTACAGCATCGAAGCAATTAACATTAACAAATATTTTAATTGAGGCAAGTAGAAGAAAAGGAATCGATATGGTTGGAGTGATTGATTGCCAATCCCCTCTTGTACAACAAGAAATTGCCCAATTGATTAGTAGCCAACAAGCCGAAGAACTGCAAGAAGGTGGCATTCGATTTGAAAATGTAACCTTACTAATGGGATCAGAAATTGAGGTCTATGATGAAAATTGCAAAGGCCCTATTCATGTGCTCTGTTATTTTCCAACATTAGCGACTATTAAACATTTTACTGAATGGCTCTCTGGCAGGATGAAAAATGTACATTTAAGTTCCCAGAGGTACTATGGAACAGCAACAGATTTACAGTTGAAGGTTAAAGAATTGTCAGGGCTCTTTATCCCGGCGCATGTATTTACGCCATTTAAAAGTTTATATGGAAAAGGTGTAAGGAATTCTTTAATAGAGGTTTTAGATCCTAATTTAATTGATGGAATAGAACTTGGATTAAGTTCTGATACAGAAATGGCTGATCAAATTGCAGAATTACACAACTATACCTTTTTAACCAATTCTGATAGTCATTCCTTACAAAAACTAGCGAGAGAGTATCAACGAATAATGATGAAAGAGGCTTCTTTTCAAGAGTTTAAAAAAGCACTTAAACAAGTCAATGGTCGCCAAATTGTAGCGAATTACGGTATGAACCCAAAACTGGGTAAATATTATACGACAGTTTGTCAAGTATGTATGAAGCAAGCACCATATAAGTCAAAACAATGTTCTCATTGTCAATCCAAAAAAATTATTAATGGTGTTTTTGACCGAATAAGTGAATTAAAAGATACCGATGAATCAAATCAAAGACCACCTTATTACTATCAAGTACCGCTTGACTATCTACCGGGACTTGGAAAGAAAACATTCGAAAAGTTACTTGACCATTTTGCAACTGAAATGAACGTTATACACCATATACCTTACCAACAATTAGCAAATGTAGTTCCTGAAAAATTAGCGAAAATGATCGTTGATATGAGGAAGGGAGAGCTAGATATTGAAGCAGGTGGTGGAGGAAAATATGGTCGCGTCTCCATGAAAAATTTAACAACAGTTAAAGATTGATTATAAAGTTATTAAAAAATAGTAATTTTACATAGAAATCTTTCATATCTATTAATTAAGAGATTTGACTCAGAGACGGAGGATTTCTATGTATTTAAAAAATAATGTACTATTAAACCATGTAAAAGAAAATATGACGATTTATATATTTATGGTCACACTTTTTTTAACAGGAATTATTTTCGGAGCAATTACAGTAAATAGTATGGACTTCATTCAAAAACAAGATTTATTTTTTCATCTAGATCGTTATTTTGTACAAATTAACGGTGATCAAGAAATCGCGAGTAAAGATATATTAAAGCGGAGTTTCTTTTTTCATGTAAAATATTTACTTCTATTGTTTATTTTAGGTCTTACGATAATCGGGTTGCCGGTCGTTTGGGTATTAGTTTTTATTAAAGGACTCGTAATCGGCTTTTCGGTTGGCTTTATCGTCAATCAATTAGGTGGGAAAGGATTATTATTAGCGTCCATATCGATCGCACCACAAAATATTATAACGATTCCAATTTATATAATCGCTGGCAGCTTATCGATGATTTTTTCTCTTGCATTACTTCATAAATTATTTGGAAATGGGCGAATTTCCAACTCATTAGGGAAACCATTTATTCAATATACGTTTGTTTTTCTTATTCTACTTTTATGCGCATTAGGCAGTTCGCTTATTGAAACTTTTGTTGCAAACGAAGCTTTTAAAGCTATCTTAAGAACGAGTTATGCTATTATTTTTAATTTGCCATAATTACAGTACTTTTTCTACTGTAAAAATGATTATTTTTTGACAGCTGTTTCATGTGTGCCTATAATTAAAGTGATAGATGGAGGGGTAATTCCATGAAGCAGCGAATAGAAAGAATTAAAAAACAGTTACATGCTAAAGGCTACAAGCTAACTCCGCAACGAGAAGCTACTTTAACTGTACTTTTGGAACGCGAGGAAGACCATTTGAGTGCGGAAGAAGTATTTCTACTTGTAAAAGAAAAAGCACCAGAAATTGGTTTAGCGACAGTATACCGAACGTTAGAATTATTATCTGAACTTAAAATTGTTGATAAAATTAATTTTGGTGATGGCGTTTCACGTTACGATCTACGTAAAGAAGGGGTAGAGCATTTTCATCATCATCTCGTATGTATGGAATGCGGCTCGGTTGAAGAAATAATTGAAGATTTATTAAGTGATGTTGAAAAAATTGTGGAAGACGGATGGCAATTTCAAGTAAAAGATCATAGACTAACTTTCCATGGTATTTGCAAGCAGTGCCAAAATGCTACAGTGGAAGCAAATTAAAATCGACCTTCATTTTTAAAATGAGCGGTCGTTTTTTTCTAAGTACAGTACTTTTAATACTGCATATTAATCGTTAATCGTGTAAAATGAAGGTATATAATTTCGTTTTTTTGGCATATCTTTCTAATAGATAGACTTTTTAGAAGAAAGGTGCCAAAAAATGAAACGTATATTATGGGATGTTTTTAAAGTAACCATTATATTTGTAGGTTGTACATTTTTATTTTATTTTGGGTTACGTGCCATGCATAATGAATATGAACAGTATCATCGGTACGACCAACCAGAAGGACCTGCTATGAAAGTTTTTAGTGAGGAAGACGGATTTATGGATCGGCTTCATTTATTTTTTCGTTTAGGAGAATAGAAATGCTAAAAGATGCAGTAGAAGATTTTTTTCATTTTTTACAAATTGAGCGTGGTCTAGCAGAAAATACAATAATATCTTATCGACGTGATCTTAATCAATACGTATTATTTGCAAAAGAAAAAAAAGCAGTAACTGATTGGAAACAAATCAAACGGACAGACATTGTTGAATTTTTGTACTCGTTAAAAGAGAATGGAAAATCGACTGCGACAATTGCAAGGATGATTTCTTCGATTCGTGCTTTTCATCAGTTTTTGGTACGAGATAGAATTGTGGATATAGATGCTAGTTTGCATATAGAGACTCCCAAATTAGATCGTTTATTTCCCCAAGTTTTAACTTCGGAAGAGATTGATAAATTACTAGCAATAAAGGGGACAACTCCACTGAGAGTTCGAAATAAGGCTATGCTTGAGTTACTTTATGCGACAGGGCTTAGAGTTTCTGAATTAGTAAAATTAAAGAAGACAGATCTTCATTTATCAATGGGATTTGTCCGATGTATGGGTAAAGGAAATAAGGAGCGGATCATTCCTGTCGGAGATGTAGCAAAAAATGCTCTTGAAGACTATCTTAACCATGCGAGAGATCAGCTGATAAAGAGAAATCAATCTGAAACGGCTTTATTTGTAAATCATCATGGAAAACCTCTTTCAAGGCAAGGTTTTTGGAAAATATTAAAAACAGTCGTACAAGAAACGGGAATTACAAAAGAGATCACACCTCATACGCTGCGTCATTCGTTTGCAACACATTTATTAGAAAATGGAGCAGATTTACGTTCCGTGCAAGAAATGCTTGGACATGCCGATATTTCAACTACACAAATATATACCCATATTTCCAAAACGCGACTCAAAGATATGTATGAACAATTTCATCCCAGAGCTTAAACAGTGAGAAGAAGGGCGGATAATATGAAACCATTTAAACGAATTTTTTTAATAGTATTAGACTCAGTAGGAATTGGACAAGCTCCAGACGCTCAGAAATATAATGATGTTGGAGCAGATACATTAGGTAATATTGCTAAATACACGGGTGGAATTCATTTACCGAATTTAGAAAAGCTCGGGCTAGGAA
>NZ_JBPPZG010000210.1:0-6467 GCF_051918545.1 Pseudogracilibacillus amylolyticus (SeqCode)
GTTATTAATACAAAGCAACTATTCTAGCGGAGGAAATACATGGAGACTCCTGCAGGAGGAAAGGCCTAGGTGAGACAACGCAGTGCGTAGCACAAGGAAGGCTCATCAGCCGCCTGCGGAAAGCGGAATGTATTTCCGTAGCGGTATTTTACTTTGTAACTTGTCTACATTTTCGTAGGTAGAAAAACTTTCACTACTGCACAGTATACTTCAACTGTTTAGAATTAATAGTAACAAAATTTACGAGAAGAGCTTAAATAAAAAATATAAAGTGCTGATTTCAACTAATGTATGTCGAAACAGCACTTATCTTATTTCTATTTTATTCATTTTCATTTGGGATAAACCAGCAACCTCCGTTTGTATGTTCAAGTGTGACTGATAATTTTTCTTTTTCAATACCACGTTTGATTAACCGGATAAATTCTGGAGATTCTGCATATACACTGCGTCCTTCTTTTAATTGTTTGATCTTTTCATCTCGCATTAAACGACGATCAAGTACAGTCATAGACGACATCCTTTCTAAAATAAACTTACCATTTAGGCTTCTACCCTGTTAACTATATTTTATTAGATATTATTATTATTGGCTATTATTATCTTAATATTTCATTAAATGTTCATAAGTTTATTTGGAAAGCTTTACATGAAGTGTGATTTTTACTTGCTCAGAAACAAACATTTTGTTTACTTCAAATTGATAAGAAAAGTCATCGATGGTAAAGGTTTTATTCTCCAAGAGTGTAATTAACAAATCATAGTTTTCAGAGAGGCTTTTCACATCTTTTCCAATGATAAAATTTATTTCATTTTTGATTAAGTCTTCAAGTTCGTGAATAATTAAGCGATCTAATTTTAAATCTTCACTATTCGAAAAATCGATGCCAATTGATTGAATCGTATTAGCTGACTTTTCTTCCATATCTTCTTTATCTTGTAATAGTGCTTCATTTTGTCGTTCCAGTTCACCTAATTTTGTTTTTATCTGTATGTTCTCTGAAAGTAAATTTTCATACATTTTTCCATACATATAAGCAAACATTGTATAAGCAATGATTGACCCGATTAGTGTACCAACGAGAAAAATTTGCCAAGATCTTTTTTTGTGATACGGTGGGATGTGCATTTACATCATATCCTCATTCGTTATCCAGCTAATAATAATACTGGCTGTTTTAACGCCCATCATCGCAGCTAGTATAAATAAGAATTGCTTGAATAGATCAAAGGTGGATCCGTCCGTCAGTCCTTTTTGGAAATTTTCGATCGCATCAAAGGTACCTCCAATGGCCGCTACAATCGCCCAAATTTTAATTGATTTTGCAATACGATTCATTGCATGTAAAGGGGCATCTCCTGTCAAAAAAGAGCCAATACTTCCAATAATTGTTCCCCCGACCATAACGCCAAATGCGATAAAGAAACAATGGATAAAGGATACAAAAAAACGTTCTTCCATCCGCTAATCCCCCCATTCTATATATTTCTATGTTTAAAGTGGACAACTTATGAAAACATTGTGAAAGGCTAAATTAGTAGGAAGAAAGAATTGAGGATTCCTGCGAACAAGCGTGTAATCGCTAGTTATTTAGCAAGCTCTACCCGTAGTCTCTGCGGTCAAGTAAAATATCCTACTCGCCGCACACTCTACTTTAGCTAGGTTTTTGCAACTGGGTGCGTATGGATGCGATTAGTACCTCATATCTTTCGTTTTTAAAGAGCAATTTGTACATGAAATATATTTTTCTAAACAAAAAAGCGATTCGTCTTTCACTTTTTTGAGCTTTGCCCGCACAAAATTAAGGTGGAGTCTTCTTGCATAAAACAATAAATTAGGCTGTCTTATAATATCAGAAACATATATTCGTGTTTTTTGGTGGAAAGGGTTAATATTTAACGTTATAATGAAAAGAGCGAAGATGTTCCGGATTTTTTCAATCAAGATCTAACTACGAAGTAAAGGCAGGAGAAAAAATGTCGTTTACACATTTACAAGTTCGAAGTGGGTATAGTTTATTAAATAGTACAATTACAATCGAGAAGTTAGTGGCGCGGGCAAGTGAGCTACAATTTACTTCGCTTGCATTAACGGATGAAAATGTATTACATGGGGTAATCCCTTTTTATAAAAGTTGTCTTAAGGCAGGGATTAAACCACTGATCGGATTGATTGTAAAGACAACGATTAATGAAATGGATATTCCCCTTGTATTATTGGCAAAAAATAATCGCGGCTATCAATCGTTAATCAGAATTTCTACCCATATTCAAATGGAAAATACATGTTCATATGAATTTTTATGTGAAACAGCGGAAGATCTTGTCTGCATTTTGTCTACTGAAATTCCTGCGCTAAAAAAAATGTTTCTGGAACAAAAGTATGAGGAGATAAATCTGTTTTTGCATCATTTTAAATCGATCGTTTTAGAAGAAGATTTATATATTGGTGCAGAAATCTATAATCAAGAAACAACCACATTAATCGAGCATCTAAAAAAATATTATATATCTGGAAACAAACAGATTATCGCCTTTCATGATGTTCGCTATTTGGATAAAAAAGATGCGATTAGCTTCGACTGTTTACAAGCAATGAAATTTAATGAAAAATGGGATTATACAAAACAAAATCGACAAATTTCAGGTCGTCATTTTCGCTCAAGGGAAGAAATTGAAACAGCTTTTTCTACTTTTCCGGAAATTGTTGAAAATATAAATGAAATTGTAGAAAAATGTCATGTTACGTTTGATTTTAATAAGCAACTATTACCAGCTTTTCCTGTACCGACAAACGAATCAGCTCATGACTATTTACGAAAATTATGCATGGATAATCTGGAAGAAAAATATACTGAAATAACAGAAGAAGTAATGAAACGGCTAGAATATGAACTTCACACGATTAAGGAACTTCAATTTAGTGATTATTTTTTAATCGTTGCAGATTTCGTTCAGTTTGCGAAAGAAAATAATATAATGGTCGGACCAGGTAGGGGTTCAGCGGCTGGCTCCATTGTGTCTTACTTACTCGGAATAACGAATGTTGATCCGCTTCAATATGATCTGTTGTTTGAACGATTTTTAAACCCGGAACGTGTCTCGATGCCAGATATTGATATTGACTTTTCTGATGTAAGACGTGATGAGGTAATTGATTATGTGAGGGAAAAGTATGGACAAGATCATGTTGCACAAATAATTACATTTGGAACATTTGCAGCCCGTTCTTTACTACGTGAACTAATGAAAACAATGGAAATTGATCGTCATGATCAAGCGTATATATTGAAGCACATTCCTGTACAAGCAAACAAACCAATTGTTCATTATATTAAAGGGAACGAGGAGTTTCAAAGTTATATAAAACAATCAAATAAACTTAGGGTGTTGTTTTCAGTTGCTGTAACTTTAGAAGGCTTGCCTCGACATATTTCGACGCATGCTGCAGGGATTGTAATTGGAAAAAAACCGCTACTTTCTAATGTTCCACTAACAAAAGGCACACATGATACGTATTTAACACAATATGCAATGAATGAACTTGAAGCAATCGGTTTACTTAAGATCGATATTTTAGGTTTACGTAATTTGTCACTGATGGAACGAATTATAGGTACGATAAATAGACGAACTAGTGAGCAGTTAAATATTGATTTAATTCCAGACAATGATACAGAAACGTTTGCCCTGTTACAAGCTGGGCGAACAAATGGGGTCTTTCAATTGGAGTCCGATGGGATGAAGCGTGTACTAAAGCAGTTAAAACCAACTTCATTAGATGATATAATTGCACTTAATGCATTATATCGTCCCGGTCCAATGGAAGCTATTCCTACATATATTGCGAGAAAACATGGCAGAGAAAAAATTGCCTATTTACATCCAGACTTGGAACCAATTTTAAATAATACGTATGGTGTTTTACTTTATCAAGAACAAATTATGCAAGTTGCTCATCAATTTGCTGGACTTTCATTAGGTGAAGCAGATATTTTAAGAAGAGCGATAAGTAAAAAGAACCGACAGCTGATTGAACAACAAAAAGAAACGTTTGTTCAAGGATGTATAAAAAAAGGATATAGCTTACAAATTGCCGAAGAAGTATTTTCATGGGTATTAAAATTCGCTAATTACGGATTTAACAAAAGTCATTCGGTCGCCTATAGTAAAATTGCATACCAGCTAAGTTATTTAAAAGCTAATTATCCAACATTTTTCTTTGCTCATCTACTTGGGACTGTATCAAATGATGCAAAAAAGTTAAATATGTACGTAAGAGAAGCAAATGAGTTAGGAATTGAGATTTTACCACCTTCTATCAATAAAAGTCATGCCTATTTTACTGTCGAACATGGAAGTATTCGCTTTGGATTAATGGCGATAAAAGGGATTGGTTATGAAACGGTAAAAGAAATTATTGCTGAACGAAAAAAAGCCCTTTTTACTGACTTATTCGATTTTTGTTTACGGGTATCCATTAAGAGAAATGCACTCGAAACACTTATATTAGCAGGAACCTTTGATGAAACTTACGATAATCGGGCAAGTTTGCTAGCTTCCATCGATCAAGCATTAGCTCGCGCTGAGTTGTTTGGAGATCTGCAGGGTCAGACAAATTTATTTGGGAAGCAAATGAAAATGAAACCAGCCTATATAAAAATGGATGATTTCAGCCAGGTACAGCGTCTCCGTGATGAAAAAGAGTTAATGCATATGTATGTAACGAATCATCCGTTAAAACAATATCGGACGGAATTAACGTTACAAAATTTCATTTCCTTGCATAAAGCACGATATATGAATAATCGGGTGATTAAGACGGTAGCTATTTTACAAGGTGTTAAAAAAATCCATACAAAACGTGGGGATTCGATGGCTTTTGTTTTATTAGCTGATGAAACAGATGAAATGGAAGGGGTTATTTTTCCTAATGTCTATCGCGAGGTAAGTGAGTGGTTAAAGGAAGAGGCGATCATTTGTCTGGAAGGAAAAGTGAGTGAACGTGAAAATAAAAAGCAAATTGTTATCGATCGTTTACAACTTTGTAATGTAGAAGATATCGTGAAAGAAAATGCCGGCTATTTGTACATCAAAGTGACCGAAGCGAAGCAAAAAAATGCTTTACATTTTTTGCAAAAATATGCGCAACAATTTCCTGGTAAGACAGCAATAATTATTTACTATGAGAAAGAAAGAAAAACGTATAAATTAGGTGAAAAATATAATTTACGTGCAGTTGATGACGTAGTTTCAAATTTAAAAAACTATTTTGGAGACGAAAATGTTGTGTTAAAATTATAAAAATTATATGATTCTTCTATATAAATTTAAAAATAAACTATCTATTTAGAAAACCTTTGTTATAATCTATATAATAATAACTCGTCTAAAATGTCATTATATCCTGTTAAGTGGATGGAAATGACATCTGAACGGTAAATTGAAGGAGCGATAAGGGATGTCGAAATTACGAGATGCAGCATTACATATGCATAAAATTAATAAGGGGAAGTTGGAATTACGATCTAAAGTACCAGTTAAAAATGCAGAAGATTTGAGTTTGGCATATTCTCCAGGGGTTGCTGAACCTTGTAAAGAAATTTATTCAAATAAACACGCTGTTTATGATTATACAATGAAAGGAAATATGGTTGCCGTTGTAAGTGATGGTTCAGCTGTTTTAGGATTAGGGAATATCGGTCCTGAAGCTGCTCTTCCAGTTATGGAAGGAAAAGCTGTTTTATTCAAGACCTTTGCAGGAGTAGATTCATTTCCAATTTGCCTAGATACACATGATATTGAAGAAATTGTTCAAACTGTTAAGTTGATGGAGCCTACTTTTGGTGGGGTTAATTTGGAAGATATAGCTGCCCCTAATTGCTTTATCATTGAGGAAAGATTAAAGAAAGAAACTAGAATCCCAATTTTCCATGATGATCAACACGGAACAGCAATTGTAACAGTGGCCGGTTTAATGAATGCATTAAAATTAGTAGGAAAATCATTCAAAGAAATTAAAGTTGTTGCAAATGGTGCAGGTGCTGCCGGTATTGCAATTATAAAACTATTGGATAATTTTGGGGTTGGCGAAATTATTATGTGTGATTCCCAAGGAGCTATCTATGAGGGAAGACCACGGAGAATGAATAAAGTGAAAGAAGCAATTGCTAAGAGGACAAACCCACGGAAATTACAAGGCAATCTTGAAGAAGTTATTGAAGGAGCAGACGTATTCATCGGTGTATCCGTCGGTGGCGCACTTACGAAAGAAATGGTTAAGAAAATGAATACAGATCCTATTATTTTTGCAATGGCAAATCCGGATCCTGAAATTTTACCAGATGATGCAAAAGAAGCAGGAGCTAGGATTATCGGGACAGGAAGATCGGATTTTCCTAACCAAGTAAATAATGTATTAGCCTTTCCAGGAATTTTTAGAGGTGCTTTGGATGTATGGGCAACAC
>NZ_JBPPZG010000211.1:0-6465 GCF_051918545.1 Pseudogracilibacillus amylolyticus (SeqCode)
CTGCAATAATACCGGCTGTTGCAACTGCTGCAATTACGGGTAGAGCTACTCTTGCCCCTTGTTCCAACACATAAATTGTTTTTCTAAACGACATACGTGATTCTTTACGTACTAAACTAACTAAGTATGCAGCGATAATCCCATAAATAGCAGCACGTTGTGGTGTAAAGCCAACCATCACGGTGCCGATAATAACAAATAACGGGAGTAACATATACCCATATCTAAGCATTTGTTCTTTTAATTTAGGTAATTTTTCTGGAGGCAGTCCCAATATCCCTAATCTTTTTGCTTCAAAATGGGTGCCAATAAAAATTCCCGTAAAATATAATACTGCTGGTATTGCTGCCGCTATCATTATAGCTCCATACGAGACTCCTAAATATTCCATCATAATAAACGCTGCTGCTCCCATAACTGGCGGCATAATTTGCCCTCCTGTTGAAGCAGAGGCTTCTGTACCCGCAGCAAATTCAGGTTTAAACCCGGAGTTTTTCATCATTGGAATTGTGAATGACCCGGAGGCTACAGTATTTCCAACAGAACTTCCCGATATCATCCCTTGCAATGCACTTGCTATAACAGCTGTTTTTGCTGTTCCACCCGTAAATCTTCCCGTTAATGCGAAAGCCAAATCATTGAAGAACTGACCAATTCGAGTATGAATGAGCATGACACCAAAAAATAGAAATAAAAAGATAAATTTGGCGGAAATTTGAATTGGTGTTCCAAAAACACCACTCTCTTGAAACCATAAATTTGTCGTTATCCGGTCAAACGAAAATCCAGGGTGAGAGAGTATTTGCGTTGGGATATAGCTTCCTAGCAAAGCATATGCTATCATCACCGATGCCACAACTACAATAGGTAAACCTACTGTCCTTCTTGTCGCTTCTAACAATAATAAAATTGCAACAATGGAAATGATCGTATCAATTGTACTATACCCGGATATTCTACTTTGAATAATTGAGTCAAAAAAGATTATTTTATGATATGTCACATACATCGCCGTAAATGCTAAAATAACATCATACCACGGCACCTTTTTTTGCTTTTTTTGCCAGCCTTTCTTTGCTGGATAAAGTAAAAATATAATACCAAGTGCGGTTCCTAAATGAATTGCCCCTTGTTTTTGTGACGGGAGGGTACCGAAATAACCGGAATAAATATGAAAAATTGTTAATGCCACACCTAAAAAAGTAACAACCCAAGCCCATTTTCCGATCTTTTCACGAAAATTACTTTCTCGATCATATTTTTCCAATATCTTTTGTGCATCTTTTTCCGCTTGTGCTTGTTCATTCATCGACTGTTTATCATCCATTTGTCTACACCACCCTTTTTGAGTTGTTATAAAATAAGGAAAAGAGTGCTATTTAACAAGCCTCTTTTCCCTGTTGTATAGTTACTCAGAACCACCTAAACTAGTAATCCCTGTTGTTTCTCTTGTAATTATTTGAACAACTTCTGGATATATATGACCAATAAAGGCAGCATTTTCAATCGGATTTCCTTCAAAATCTCCTTCTCCATTAATCGCATCAAGAGAAGGTACGTGAACAGCCATTCCAAGATCCATTTGACCTTCCCCGATTGTTGCTAAGTTTTCAACTGATGCGCCTGTCTCCATATTAGTGAAGTTACTATCTAAATGGTTATTCCACACGTTAGCGATCTCTCCACCTAAAGGATAATATGTTCCTCCTTGACTTCCCGTCCCAAGAATAAAATCATCTTTTCGGTCGTTCTCATCAGCCGTAACTTCCGCAACCGGATTATCAATCGTTAATCCCTGCTCTTCATAATAACGTTTTGCACCGGGATGAATTGGTAATCCTTCTGCACCATTAAGTGCATTCTCTAATGTCATATCTGCCCCTTGAGCATGTGTCACTTCATCTGCGTGTTCTACCATGATTCTAGCAAGCTCATAACCTAATTCTTCATCAATAGTATCTGTATTCCCCATCAAAATAGCATATGCTGCAACTGTTTCAACATCTGATTCTAAAAAATCATAGCTTTCTTTAGGGATCGTATAACGCTTATATTCCGTATTTGCTTCAATTTCTTCAATCGCTTCATCTGTTAAGCCGAGCATCACAACGTCTCCAGTCGATGCTTGCAAACTTTCAATACTACCTGCTGGAAGCCCTAATATTCCTATAGAAATATCAATATTTCCATCCTGCACTCCGTCCGCCGCATCACCAAATCCTTCCTGGAACACTTGATAATCTCCCTCTTCCAGTCCATGAGCCGCCAATAATATTTTCGAAACGGTATTCGTTTCACTAGCTGGTGGCCCGATCGCTATCTTTGCATCTTTTGCACTTCCTTCACCAGTTGAAGAATCGTCTCCGCCTTCTTTTTCTCCTCCACAAGCTGCTAGCACCATCATTACACTTACAAGCATAAAGATAAATGTTAGAAACCTAGTTTTACTCATTTTTATCCCCCTTATTTTTAGCTTTCATGTAAACTACAACGTGTTTTTTATTAAGCAAAACCCTAGGGCTAGTAGTTTTATCATGACAAGCTTTATAAATGTATATGGACAAATTAAGTAAATATTCACTTGTCCGATAACTAATTGATTGCTTGTTTCATTGTATGAAGGAGTCATTCAGATCATGTCAAAATTACCCGTTTTGATTGCTTCAAATGGTGAACTAGTGACTATTCATGTTATAATACGAGTGAACTATTGAAGGAGGAACATATTTTGAGTGAACCACAATTAGTCTATTCTAGTAAAATTAATAAAATCCGGGGCTTTGCGCTCAGTTTAATTTTTATTGGTATCATTGTCATGTATGGGGGGATTTTAACCAAAAAAATACCATGGTTAATGGTAACCTTCTTTGTGCTTGGTATTTTATTTATCATCTTTAGTACAGTCGTTTATTTTTGGATCGGTTTGTTATCCACGCGCGCGATTCCAATAGTTTGTCCATCGTGTGAAAAGCCGACAAAAATGTTAGGCCGTGTCGATGCGTGTATGCATTGTAAACAACCTCTTACACTTGATAAAGAACTTGAGGGTAAAGAGTTTGATGAAAAATACAATTCACGGAAATACAGACGACAATTAAAACAAAAACAAAACGAGCAATGAGGGATAACGTATGGATACAATAAACAATCCCCCATTCCTTCGGTTCGACTTTTCTATAAATAACAAAAATTCAGATCCTGTTTGTTTTATAAATCCAGTAAAAATTATTTCTACAAAATATTTTGACAACGTTGCTACATGCTTAGATGAAATAAAATGTGCAGTAAATAATGGCTATTATGTGGCGGGATATATGAGTTATGAAGCAGCTTACGCTTTCACACACCGAATGAAGGATTTTCCGGCTGTCACAATGCCACTCCTATGGTTCGGTGTTTTTACTCAACCGACTGACTTGTCGAAAAGAGAAACGGAAGATTTTTCAGTTGGAAACTGGAAGCTAAATCAAAGTAAAAAGGAATATGAAAAAGCTTTTCAAAATATCCAGCAAGCTATTGTTGCAGGTGAAACAGACCAAGTAAATTATACAGTACAGTTTCAAGCTTCTTTTTCAGGCAGCTCTTTATCATATTATGAACAATTAAAACATGCTCAACAAGGCCAATATAGTGCATATTTAGATTTAGGAAATGAACAAATTTTATCAGCTTCACCTGAACTATTTTTTCATTTACAAAATAATATTATTACAACGAAGCCGATGAAGGGTACTATTCATCGTGGAAAAACATACGAGGAAGATATTAAGAATGCTAAATGGTTAGCCGCTTCTTATAAAAATCAACTAGAAAATAATTTAATAACGAAATTAATGGTCGATGAACTTAAAATGGTAACAAATGAATCGAGTATTAAAATAATCGACCAATACCAAATTAAAAAATACCCGACAGTATATCAAATGACTTCAACTATTAAAGGAAGTATTTTGCCTCATGTAAGTGCAGTCGATATATTAAAAACACTATTTCCATGTGGCTCGATTACTGGTGTACCAAAAGACAAAACTATGGACATTATTGCAAAGCTTGAGAAGAATCCACGTAATGTATACTGTGGAACAATTGGTTATATTGCTCCAAATAATGATGCCATATTCAATGTTCCAATTCGTACAGTAATGATTGATCAAAAAAGTCAGCTTGCTCGTTATGGTGCAGGAGGCGGAATCACTAGACAATCAAATGTAGAAGAAGAGTTTCAGGAAACATTAACAAAAACGAAGGTTTTATATGAAAAACAAAAATCGTTCTCGCTACTAGAAACATTTGGTCTAAAGCAAGGAAAAATTATTGCTTTTGAAGAACATATTCAACGAATTAAAAATTCGGCTAATTATTTTAATATACCAATTCATATAGATTCGATAAAAAATCAACTACATATATTGCAAGAAAATAATAAAGATGGGGAATGGCGAATCCGTTTATTAGTTAATCATCAGGGGAAAGCAAATTTTGAAGTAAAACCTTTACCAAAGTCAAAAAAGGCGGTCGTTAAATTGGCTTCTATGCCCATTAACAAAAACGATATATTTCTATACCATAAAACGACCAATCGAACAGTATATGAAGAACGATTAAAAGAAATAGACGATGTATTTGATGTATTATTATGGAATGAGAATAATGAAATAACAGAATTTACAATAGGGAATATCGTTGTTGAGCGCGGGGATGAACTACTAACACCACCAATTCAATGCGGGCTTCTTCCCGGTACGTTTCGTGAAAAGTTATTAAAAGCAGGAACTATTAAAGAAAGTAAAATTACAAAAGAGGATTTAAATCATTGTAAAAATATTTGGTTAATCAATAGCGTGAGAGAATGGGTACCTGTAAAACTGATAAGCGAATAAAGGCGCCGGAGCTGACAACGAAACCTATCCACAGCTAAAGAATTTTATAATTTCCTAGACATAAAAAAAGGAATCGTCAAAAATGGCGATTCTTTTTTAATACATTTTATAAAGATATTATTGAACTTTGACTTTAGCACAATTGTCACATTTACCGTATAATTCCATCCGGTGATGACTAATTTCAAATCCACTAACTTTTTCCGCTAATGATTCAATTTCATCCAAAGTTGGATAATGGAAATCTACAATTTTACCGCAATCTTCACAAATAATATGATAATGATCTCTCATATTACTATCAAAACGGCTTGAATCATCTCCATAAGTTAATTCACGAACAAGACCAATTTCACGTAAAATTCTTAAATTATTATATACAGTAGCAACACTCATATTAGGAAATCTGTCTTCAAGTGCTTTGTAAATTTCATCAGCAGTTGGATGAGACATAGACGTAAGCAAATATTCAAGAACCGCATGACGTTGTGGTGTAATTCTAACCCCAGACTTCTTTAATGTTTCAATTGCAACTTCCAATTTTCCGTCCGACACCGTCATGCACCTCGCTTTCACTAATATTTCATAATCTATATTATCAGATTATAATCGTTATTATTAGTGTAACTTGTAAATCATATATCTGTCAATCTAAATATACTACTGAATAATAGTTAGTCTAAATTAGTTCTTATTTTAATCACAGTTTTGCCACAATAAATGAGAAGCTATATATGATATTGAGAAAACTTACCAATTATTATAAGTCAACTTTTAATGGGATCTCTTGCCCTTTTAATTGATGATTGACATATCTTGCAGCGACAAACAAATAATCCGACAATCTATTCAAATAAGAAATTGCCATCGTATCTTGAAGTTCGTCTTGAACAGCTACTGCCATTCGTTCCGCTCTTCTTACTACCGTTCTGGCCAAATGAAGGGCACTGGAGGCACGGTGGCCGGATGGTAAAATAAATTGAGTTAATGGTGGTAAGTGTTGACTCCACTCATCAATTTGCTCCTCTAATTCTGTTATATGCTCTTCTTTTAATTTCCATGCCACTTCTCTGTCATTGGGGGTAGATAATTCTGCTCCTACATGAAAAAGAATCGTTTGAATACGGTACATTTTTTCTAAAAAATGTTCTTTTTCATCCCATGTCACATCATTAAGTAAGCTAAGTGCAAGACCAATCATTGAATTAGCCTCATCACATGTCCCATATGCTTCAACACGCAAGTCATCTTTAGCAACTCTTTTTCCGTACACTAAAGAAGTCGTTCCCTTATCACCAGAACGTGTATATATTCGCACTTTTTCTCCCCCTTATTCAGCTAAATTTTCTTTGACAAAATTTAACGTTTCTTCAATATGACCTTTTACACGAACTTTCCGATATTCTTTTTGCACAATTCCTGCTTTATCGATAATAAATGTAGAGCGCTCGACTCCATAAAATTCTTTTCCGAACATCTTTTTTAGTTTCCAAACATCAAATAATTTCGCTACTTCTTGTTCCGTATCAGCAAGTAACTGAAAAGGCAGATCATGTTTATCAATAAACTTTTGGTGCCGTTCGAT
>NZ_JBPPZG010000212.1:0-6442 GCF_051918545.1 Pseudogracilibacillus amylolyticus (SeqCode)
TCCTTCCTAAATCGCTTAGGTATTGGGAGAAACTTCATTTCCAGAGGCGGAAAATATGTTGGTATGTATTTTCTTGAAAATGGCTTTGGACAGCGTTCGAGTCGCGTTACGTATACAAATCGTTTAGAGAGCACCTTTAACACTGCAGATATTTCGGATTATGATTTGGATTCGATCGCCGAAAACGCAGATGTTATACACTTTTGTGGTATTTCACTTGCTATGACAGATAATGTCCGTGAGAGCATGAAGATTCTAGCCCAAAAGGTAAAAGAAAAAGGTGGGCTCGTTTGCTTCGACTGTAATTACCGTCCTCCCTTATGGGACGGAGGCTATGCAGAAGCTAAACCCCATTATGAGGATATGCTTTCATTAGCTGACATAGTCATGATGAATGAAAAAGATGCGATTTATATTTTAGGAATGGAAACGGAGAAAGAATCAAGAGGGGATCAGCTTCAGGACCTAATTCCTAAAGTAGCAGAAAAGTACAACATTCAAACAATTGCAGGAACACATCGTGGAGTTAACAAGGACAACAGCCATACTTTGCTAGGTTACATGTATAAAGATGGGACATTTGTATTTTCAGAGAACATTACCTTTTCTGTATATGATAGAATTGGAGCCGGAGATGCTTATACTAGTGGAATTTTACATGGTGAATTATCCGGCTTTCCACCTGAAAAAACAGTTCAGTTTGCAGCATCTGCAGGTATGTTGGCATGTACCATTGTTGGGGATACCCCAATGTCAACGGAAGCGGAAATTCTGTCAGCTATGTCGGGAACGATTGAAGATATAAAGAGATAAAGGTAGGAGATAGGGAATGAATGTTAATAGAAAAAAAGGGCCGTTGTATTTACAAATTAAGGATATTTTGAAGGATCGTATATTACATGGTGTTTACGCGATTAACAAGAACATTCCCTCCGAACCTCAATTGGAAAAAGAATTTAATGTGAGTAAAATTACTGTAAGAAATGCCATTAAAGAACTTGTACAAGAAGGCTATCTTGAGAAAAAAAGTGGTAAAGGGACAAAAGTGATTGCAAATGTTTCTATTGCAAAACTTTCGAAAGGGAAGCGTTTCACGGAAATTTTAGTGGAAGAAGGACACAACATTACAAAAAAAATTGTAAACATAAAGAGGACTAAATTATCTCCGGAAACGCAACTCTATTCTTTGTTTGGGGAACAATGCCTTCAAGTGGACCGGATTTACCTATTGGATTATGAACCTTATATTTACTTCACGCATTATATTTTACTTGACATCACAGAAGAAGAGTTAAAGGATATTCAGATCAATTCTTTATATCGTTTTTTAGAGGAAAATCATATTCGTCTAGAATCATTTCGGGATGAGTTCACTGTTTCAACGGCACCTAAACATATTAGTGAAACGTTAAAACTAGAACCCAATACAGTTATATTAAAAAGAATTCGACAATCCAGTGATGAAGAGGGAAATGTATTGGAATATAGTGAAGGATACTATAATACAACCAAACAAAACTACATCGTTACCTATAAATAAGCAAAAAGTGCGTGTTCAAAAAGAAGGGAAAAGGATTGAGTCTGCTAAAATAGCAACGTCCTGGGACTGGGATTACTCTTCCCACCGTAAAGAAGTATTTCAACGGCGATACCAGTACTGAAATGTCCTTTTTACCGGACTTTTTGAACGGCCCCATAAGGGATATTTATTGATCATAGTGTAAACGGTTTCTAGGAGAGGGGAAATCATATGAATCTATATTTACTAGGGATTACAATAATCTCTATTATTATTGTTATTTTAGGAGTGTCATGGTGGAAATGGCATGCATTCATAAGTTTAACAGTAGCCAGCTTGTTTTTGGCTGTGTTTTCTGGACTACAAATGGACGAGATTGTCGGCGCTTACGAAACGGGTGTTGGTGATGTACTTGGGCATCTCATTGGGATATTAGCATTGGGAACCATTTTAGGAAAGATGATGTCCGATTCAGGCGCAGGAATGCAGGTAGCGGATTTCTTTGTTAGAAAGTTTGGTGCAAAGAAGCTTCCATGGGCCATGCTACTGTCAGGCTTTATCATTGGGATTCCCGTATTCTTTGAAGTTGGGCTGGTTATCTTACTTCCTTTAGTAATTTCTATCCGCAAAACAACAAAGCAAAACATTTTGTTAATAGGAATTCCAGTTCTGGCTGGTTTATCGATTGTTCATGGACTAGTACCACCTCATCCAGGTGCGATGACAGCAATTGGAATTTATGATGCCGATATGGGACGTGTTCTTCTTTACTCCTTACTCATTGCTTTTCCAACAGCTGTAATTGGGGGACCTATATTTTCGAAATGGATCCATAAACGGGTGATTCCTGTTAATGAACCAGAATTAATCCGGGTGGAAACAAAAACAGCAAACGAATTACCAAGCACTGGTATTTCATTCTTTATTATTTTATTGCCTGTTATATTAATGGCTTTAACCGTCTTCGCACCATATCTTCCATTATCAGAGTTTGTTGAAAAGCTCTTCTTGTTTATCGGAAGTCCTGTTATTGCTTTATTAATATCGTGTTTCGCAGCTTATTACTTCTTAGGTTACCGTCAAGGAATGGATAGAACGTTAATTAAAAAATTAACAGAAGAATGCATGTTGCCATTGGCTTCGATAATCCTTATAAT
Source organism: Pseudogracilibacillus amylolyticus (SeqCode) (assembly GCF_051918545.1). Classification (NCBI taxonomy): domain Bacteria; kingdom Bacillati; phylum Bacillota; class Bacilli; order Caryophanales; family Bacillaceae; genus Pseudogracilibacillus; species Pseudogracilibacillus amylolyticus (SeqCode). The sequence continues at coordinate 2,677 of NZ_JBPPZG010000212.1, forward strand.
CGGCGCTGGCGGTGGATTTAAGCAAATTCTAATTGACAGCGGTGTCGGTACTGCGATCGCCACGATGTCTGAACAGATTTCCTTATCACCTATCGTCCTTGCTTTCCTAGTTGCGGGCTTAATCCGAATTGCGACTGGTTCAGCAACCGTTGCATTGACAACAGCAGCTGGAATAGTATCCCCAGTTGTGGCACATATGTCAGGTGTGAATTTAGAATTGCTTGTTATTGCAACGGGAGCGGGCTCTTTAATGTTCTCACATGTAAATGATGCAGGCTTCTGGCTAGTAAAAGAGTACATGGGGTTAACTGTAAAAGAAACGTTTAAAACTTGGACAGTGATGGAAACTATCCTTTCATTTGTTGCCTTTGGACTAGTACTAGTTTTAGATATTTTTGTTTAAACTACAATTAAACTATTTTTATAGTTTTTATGTACAAGTCTATTCTCCCCAAACCTCTTTAGCAATTTGAACAACATGGCGTAGTTTATTCCATTGTTCTTCTTCTGTTAGGGTGTTTCCTTCTTCCGTAGAGGCAAAACCACATTGTGGGCTCAAACAAAGTTGATTAATATCTACATATTTCGTTGCTTCTTCTATTCTACTTTTGATTTCATTTTCATCTTCGAGTTCAGGAGTCTTAGATGTGATTAGCCCTAATACAACATGTTGATCTTTAATGAATCGTAATGGTGAAAAATCTCCAGATCGCTCACTATCATACTCTAAGAAAAAGGCATCTACATTAACACGGGAAAATAATTCTTTTGCTATTGGTTCATACCCGCCTTGATATAACCAAGAGGATTTAAAATTCCCACGACAAATATGAATAGTAATTGCCATATCTTCCGGTTTGTTTGCTAGAGCCTCAACGGTAATATCGGCAAATTTCTTCACCAGTTCATCTGGATCGAATCCTTGTGCTTTTATCTTATCTCGGAAAGCATCACTGAATAGTGCACCCCAGCTTGTATCATCTAATTGTAAATAGCGACATCCCACTTCATAAAAAGCCTGAATGGCATCTTGATATACGTTAACAATATCTTTAGCCGCATCATCGAGTGAAGGATAGGAAGGGTTACTTAAATAAGGCTCACTTCCAACTACACCTGAATAGAAAATCATATTAGGCCCGGGGATTGTAATTTTGGCAACATGGTCACCGGCTATCCTTTTCAAATACGCGAAATCCTCTAAAAATGGATGGCTTTTCGGGAATTTTAATTTCGAATCAACGGTATATGCTTCTGCTTTTTTCATCACTCCATTAAATGCGCCTTGTATGTCTATTTCATAAACACGAATCCCTTCAATGGCTCTTATGAAATCTAAGTGCCACCATCTTCTCCTAAACTCGCCATCCGTAACTGTCGTCAGACCTATTTCCTTTTGCTTTTCAACAATTTTAGCAATCTCCATATCTTCTATGGAACGTAATTCTTCCTTCGTTATTTGGCCTTCCTGATATTGTGCCCTTGCATCTTTAAGTGCTTGTGGACGCAAAAAGCTTCCTACATGGTCTGCTTTAAATGGCGCTTTAATAGTGGAATTAATCAATTTGTACAACCCCTCTAAAATGAATTTATTCTGTTTGTTTTGCTTTTTAGGGTATTAGAAAACTTGGCATCCGCCAAGCCTTTGGGCGGATGGCTTAGTTGCACTTATGCAGACGGGAAAGATTTTATACTTTCCTACCTGCCAAAAAAATCCCCTCTTAAATAAAGAAGAGATTCGTATCAGAGATAATTACTCTTCTTATCTTCAAGCCTCACGCTACTGGAATTAGCACAGTACAAAAATGTCTGTTGCTGAGATATCTTAGGGCCAGTCCCTCCATCTCTCTAAATAAGAAAATTATAAATTCAGTTATTATTATTATTAAATTACCTGTATATTCATTGAATGTCAATGGTCGGGGGGCGATTAAGTTTCTTTAATGGTCAAGAAAGTATGTCTTAAAAAAAGAGAGTAGTATAATAGACTCATAGACAGAGTGGAATATACCAATTATCCTAGATTGTTGGGTAAATAGAACTATAAGAGAATTACGTATCCAAGAGATGTGAAACTCTGGCTTTTGTAAATGAATCTAATTAAACAGCAGGAGAGTGAGTCTGATGAAAGCAGCAAGAATTTATGCTGAAAAAGACGTGCGAGTGGAAGATGTAGAGATTAAAGAAGTAGGCACAAAGGATGTTAAAGTAGAAGTTGCTTGGACAGGTATTTGCGGTTCTGATTTGCATGCATATTCACATTTCATTGGCATTCCTACAGAAGAACATCCATTAACCAAAAGACAAGCTCCACTTACATTGGGCCATGAATTTAGTGGGACAGTTACGGAGGTTGGAAGTGACGTAACATCTTTAAGCGTAGGCGATCGAGTTTGTATTGAACCGAATATTCGTTGCGGGGAATGTAAAGAATGTCGTGAAGGTAACTATCATCTATGCAGAAATAGTAATGCGGCATTTATTGGCCTTGCGGATGATGGCGGGTTTGCGGAATACTGTGTGCTAGATGAACAATACTGCCATCGTATTCCAGACAATATGACTTTGGAGCAAGCGGCACTTGTAGAGCCGACAGCAGTAACGCATAGAGCTGTAGATTTAGCAGGAGTAAAACCTGGCGATAATGTTTTGGTTACTGGTGCAGGCCCAATTGGTTTATTGACGGTTTTAAATGCGCGTGCAGCTGGGGCAAATAAAATTTTTGTTAGTGATGTTTCCAAAGAACGTTTAGAACTAGCTGCTTCCTTTGAATTCGTAAAAACATTAAATCCTGTAGAAGATGATGTCATTGGAGAAATTATGAATGCCACAAATGGAAATGGTGTAGATGTGGCGCTCGAATGTGCAGGTGTTCAACCAACCTTTGATACATGTCTAGATGCCATAAAACGGACAGGAACGGTTTGTGTAGTAGCTATTTTTGCTCAAAATCCAGAAATTAATGCCTTTGCATCCACTGTGAAGGAAGCAAACATTAAATTTTCTTTAGGGTATTCCAATATTTATGATCGCGTAATTCATTTAATTGCAAGTGGACAAGTTCCAGCAGAAAAAGTTGTTACAAATAAAATTAAATTAGATCATATTGTCGAAGAAGGATTCGAACTATTACTTAATGATAAGAGCCAGTCTAAAATTCTTGTTAGCTCAAAATAAGAATTATCTAGTCCTATCAATCATAAGCTCGCAGAAAAGTCTGCGGGCTTTTTTCTTTTGAATTGATAAATTTTTTAATTTACTAGGGTAATTTGTAAAATTTGGCAGGAAAATACCACGTAAATATAGAAATGGATGTACTGGGAGAAAAAAATGTGGGTTTATGAAAGTTTTTGTTGATTTTGATATGAGGGGGGATTTTATTGGGCAAGAATAAAATTCTAGTAGTGGATGATCAAATGGGGATTAGATTACTACTTAAAGAAATTTTGAAAAATGAAGGATACGAGATAGAGGAAGCGACCACTGGTAAGGAAGCGATAGACCAAATTAGTGTTAACAGTTTCGATCTAATGATTTTAGATTATAAATTACCAATCATGGATGGCACGGAAGTATTAGAAAAACTAGAGAAAGATAATGTGGAAATTCCTGCCATAGTGATGAGTGGACTCGTGGAAAATATCGCATCAGAGGCGATGAAATCTAAGCTTGTTAAATCAGTTATTGCAAAGCCTTTCAACATAAATGAGTTTGTAGAAAAGGTTCATGCCATTGTTAGGAATTAAAGAAAAATGAAGTAATCGGT
>NZ_JBPPZG010000213.1:0-6422 GCF_051918545.1 Pseudogracilibacillus amylolyticus (SeqCode)
GCAGAATTAATGGATAAAATTATATTTTTAGATGACGGAAAAATAAAACTGTGTGGTTCTCATCATCATTTAATGAAAACGAGTGAATATTATCGTACACTGTATCAGATGGATGAAGAATTGTAATCGATAAGGAATGTTGATTTATATTGGATTCATTTTAGAAGAGGATATTGGATAGAGACATAGCTAGACTAAACACTTTTAAAGAAGAACTATTACATTATAGAACGATACTATTGTAACATGCAAATATGGCAACTGAAGGATACTGTTGAGTAAAAAATATCTCACCGGATATGATAATGCACTGCGTTTTCATCACTGGCATAAGAGCGACACCTCAGACTGCACATGGCTCGTCCCACCACTGTATCGGCTCAAGCTGCGCTCCGCTTGCTTTCACAGTGTCCCCTTTACCATCTGGCCGGCTGCCTTAACCCCCTTAGGTTACACACTGCAAGGTCTCATCTAATCCTTTCCTCCTGCGACGGACAGGACCGTCTTAGTGTCGGCGTAGGTCACAATCTTTACGATGGACGAAAGCGAAGCTATAGTCCAAGGACGTGACCGTTTTTAGCCGACTAGAAGGCTCCGCGTATTCCTCCGCTGAGCGTGGCAACAACTCTCTACAAGATACTACAATCGCAATAGTTGATTGGAGCTGGAGGTCAGTCGACTTCTGCAGCAAAATCACCATATGCTTATCTATTTATTTAAGGATTCTACAAAAATTTCTTTCATTTAGTCTAATATTCTGCCATTTTTTGAGTAACTTTTATTATCAAGGAAAAGCATTTACATCAGTGTTCGTTCTTGATACTATTAATTTAGATACATCAATCGATTGAGCAATCTAAGTCAGATAATTCTACGTATAATAATTTGAAAATTCAAATTACTCCAAGCCGAGAGACCTTTAATTTTATATTGACATGAATATATTTTTAGGAGAAGGAGGATTACAACATGAATAGAGCAAGTGGTTATTTAAAACGCCCAGGAAATTCAGGTAATCACATAAGTTTGGTCGATGGTGAAAAAGGTCGGTTATTTTATCGAGGCTTGGATGTAAAAGAGTTAGCAATTCATCATACATTTGAAGAAGTTTGTTATTTACTTTGGAATGGGGAACTCCCAACCGAATACGAATTAGAAAAATTTAACAAGTATATGTACTCAAAAAGAAGATTGCCTAGATATATTATAAATATCTTGAAACATCTTCCTAATGATATGGATTTTATGAGCATATTACGAACAAGTATTTCAGCTTTAGGTTCCCAAAGTTATACGTGGAAACCTACGATTGAACAAGCAGTAGAAATAACTGCTATTACTCCGACAATCATTGCATATATTTATCGTAAAAATAATAATCTGGAATTTATTGAACCTTCCTTTGAGAAAGGACATGTTGAAAATTATTTATATATGCTAACAGGTGAGGAACCCAAAGAAGCCCATATTAAAGCATTAAATGCGTATTTAATTTTGACGATGGAGCAGGGAATAAATGCTTCAACTTTTGCCGCTAGAGTAATTACATCCACAGAATCTGAGATGGTCTCCGCTGTAACGGGAGCTATTGGAGCAATGAAAGGTTCATTACATGGAGGTACTCCAGCAAAAGTAAAAGAAATGCTTGATATGATTGGTACGAAAAAAAATGCAGAACGTTGGCTAAGATGTCGGTTTGAGTGCGGTCTAAAAATAGTAGGCTTCGGTCATCTAATTTACAAAGTGCAAGATCCGCGAGCACTCATATTAAGAGATGTTATTAAATCACTTGTCGGACAAGACGCTTTATTAGATTTGGCATATCATGTTGAACAAACGGTAATTAGTTTACTTGAAGAATATAAACCTGGTAAAAAGCTATATGCTAATGTTGAGTTTTATGCAGCTGCCGTATTAAAAGCAGTTGAAATGCCAGAAATATTATTTACACCGACTTATACGGTAAGTAGAATGGTTGGATGGACGACCAATATATTAGAACAGTCAAGAAGTAGTCAACTTTTCAAAACATTATAAAGGTTATTTTCAAAGTAATAATTGTGGAGCATTGGTCTCCACTTTTTTTATAAAAAATGAAAACAGCACGTTCTTTAATAGTGAGAACGTGCTGTTTTCTATATAATACAGGGGGTATTTATATTGCGTTTACTTGATATCTGCATTATCGCCGTTATTAATGCCAATAATACCATTGTTAGGGTTTACAGATTTAATATCTGCATTATCTCCGTTATGTATGTCGATTAAGCCAGAATGTAGTGCAGAGAATGCTAATCCTAGAAATAATGCTAAAGTCATTAATTTCCTCAATGTTTTTCACCACCTTTCTGAAAAGTTATTTAGCTCCATCCTGTAATAGGTTGCAGCATTTTTATATTTATTAGTTTTGTAATAAAAATCTCCTAATTCTTTTGCTATTCCTTTAGCATTTTTTAACAAATTATTATTTATAAAATAATTTAGTGCTTCTGTTTTTTTCTTAATAAATTCAGCTTCATTACCTTCATGTAAATCAATACTTCCTTTTAATGAAGATAGTCGGTAATAATCTCTTTCTGTTTTCAAATATTGCGATGAAGTTCTTGCTAATTTTTTTGCATCGCTATATTGATTAAGTACTATATGACATTTAATAATTTCGACTAGAGTAGCTAAAATACTATCAGATTTGATTTTTACTTTTAGTTCATAAGATTTCATAAATTGTTTTAAAGCTTCCGGAAGGTTATTCATTCCTTTATAAACGAGACCTTGATTATGAAAGACTCGTGCTTTGTGACTAGTTAATTTTAATATATTAGAGTAGTTCATCGCTTTTTCTAGTTCTTGTAATGATTCTTTAAACATAAAAGTATCACAAAATATTGTACCTAATAAATTATGTGCGATAGCTAAATTCTTCAGATCCCCGTTATTTATATAGAGTTTGATAGACTCATCGGCATGTTTTTTTGCTTTAAAATAATCGGCTATTTCATAACTGATTAAAGCTAAATTAAAATGCATATCTGCGCATATACTAGGTGAGTGTCGAACGGTCTCTAACAACATATAAAAAAAGTGATAACTCGATTCTAAATGATTATTTCGATAAGCCGATATGCCTTTATAATAAAAGTAAGCCTGCTTCAGTATCTGAGGGTATTCTGTTAAACTATCATTCTCTGATATAAAATAAGTTAAAGTGTTTTCTTCTATGTCTTTTGCTTTATCTAGCTTATTCACTTTGTAGTAATAACTGCATGTTAAGTAGAAATAAGTCCACTCTTGATAAATACAATTAATTGGTTCGTGAATTGTTGCTAAAATCTTTGGTGTGTTTGTAACATCGGTAAGAATCGTAACAAATAATTTAGATAATTGTTCGTCTAGATTTTTATCCGGTGTCAAACTACCCGATAAATAACTTTCACTTACCTTGAGTCTTTTAGCTAAAAATCGGATCGTTTCTTCGGAGGCTGAATATCTGCCGGATTCTAAGTTACTTAAATGACTAACTGATACAATTCCTTTTGCTAGTTTTTCTTGTGAAAGGTTATTTTTTAATCTTATGTAACGAAGTCTTTTTCCTAAGTGCATCTTCATCTCCACCTAAATTGTATAATTTAATAGTATAATATCCAAATTTACAATGGTTTTTTTAATATTTTAACCAGAGTTTTGACTTTCCCCAAAACAATTCGTTTTTTCTGTATATTTTTCATTTTAAAATTAGGAACTTTTGTAGAATTGAGTTTTTAAAAAAATTATGAGAGTGGAAAACCCATTTGATCGTCTATAAATGGGATAAAGTAATGTTTTGTATATTATTTTGAAGTGATCCGCAAAAAAGTATCCATCTGGATTTTAAAACCTCGCATTTACCAATCAACTTCAGGTATGATGCGATACTTCTGACAGCGTTCATCTACACTCTCTAATTTATCTATAACAATGATTAACTCAAATCCATTTCCTTTTTGTTCTGTTTTCGCTCTTGTATGAAAATAATGATCGTCTTCTAAAGCGGTTTTAGCGGTTAACAATATAAATAGGGAAAAACAATCGTAGTTAAAGCGTCCACATCGTTCATTTCGACCGTATAGTTCTAATCCAATAATGCTTCCATAAAAATCTAGCGACTTTTCTATGTCGTTCACATATAATTCGACTCTGAATTTTTCTCATCCTTTCCCAAAGAGATAAAAGGTATTATGTATAGAATAGGTTGCCTCTTTATATTATCAATAGTTATTGGATAATTATACTAGTTTTAAAAAATAAGATTGAAAACAATATAAAACTACGGTATACTTTAATTAAGTTTGAAATGTTATTTCATTAAGTGAAATGTAAGCGATTGCAGATTTTGTCGAACGATGATGTTTAAGAAAAAAGGAGACACGTTCATGACTGTGAAAAGGCAGACAATGACTGCTGCGGAAGCGATTGTGAAAGTTTTAAAAAAAGAGGGAATTAAGCATGTGTTTTGTGTACCCGGTGAAAGCTATTTACCAGTCCTTGATGCTCTCCATGACGAATCTACTATTCAAGTAATTTCCACTCGCCAGGAGGGTGGAGCTGCTTTTATGGCGGAAGGATATGCAAAGTCAACTTTAAAACCAGGAGTCGTTCTTGCAACCCGCGGAGTTGGGGCAGCGAATTTGTCAATTGGAGTGCATACGGCTTATCAAGATTCCACGCCGATGATTGTATTGCTGGGCCAAGTCCATAGTAAATTTCGTGGGAGGGAAGGTTTCCAAGAAGTTGATTTGGATCAGTTTTTTGATCCAATTGCCAAATGGGCAGTTGAAGTTAGGGATCCGGAACGAATGCCTGAGATTATGGAAAGGGCAATACGAGTCTCACAATCTGGTAGACCTGGTCCTGTTGTTATCTCGCTTCCGGAAGATGTTTTGCCGGTAAAAAAAGAAATGACGTTTAGAGGAAGTTTTATAAAACCAAAACCTGCACCAGCAAATGAGGAAGTTTTGAGAGTTGAAAAATTGCTGAAGCAAGCAAAGGGACCGCTTGTGATTGCTGGTGGTGGGGTGAAGAATTCAAAGGCGGAGGCTGCAATAATAACTTTTGCTGAAAAATATCAATTTCCTGTTCTGGTTGCTTTCCGTAGACATGATGCCTTTCCACATAATCATCCCTTATTCGTTGGCCATTTGGGGCTTGGGAAAAGTGATTATATCGATGAAATGATTGAAGAAGCGGATACGATCCTTGCGCTAGGAACAAGATTATCGGAAGTGACGACAAAGGATTACACACTGTTGAAAGATCATCATACGTTAATTCATGTGGATATTAATGATGAAACGTTAGGAAAAGTATACAGTCCAGACATCGGGATTGTAGCGGATCTCTCTCAAGCATTGCATGCGTTCTCGTCACTAAGTATTACTCCAATTTGGCAGGAATGGGTTTTTCAAAAAAGATCTGCTTATGAAAAGGCTAGCAAATTAAAACTCACGAAAACGGATGTCATCAATAAACAGGTGATTGCAACGCTACAGGAAAAATTACCGGAAAATGCGTTGTTAACAAATGATGCTGGAAATTTTGTTAGTTGGTTGCATGATTTTTTCAAGTTTATGAAGCCACATACGTATGTCGGGCCAACGTCAGGGGCGATGGGCTATGGGTTACCGGCGGCAATTGGAGCAAAACTCGCTTTTTCAGATAAAACGGTTGTCACACTAGCGGGAGATGGTGGTTTTATGATGACAGCCAATGAACTGGAAACGGCAGTTCGTTATCATATTCCAGTAATTGTTCTCGTATTTAATAATAATATGTATGGAACGATTCGAATGCATCAAGAAATGCATTATCCGGAAAAAGTCATTGCTACTGACTTAGGTGCTGTTTCGTTTAAAAATCTAGCGGAAAGTGTTGGGGCAAAAGGATATTCAGTAAAGACGATCGATGAATTTAATGTCGCTTTTACAGAGGCACTTGCTGGAGATTGTGTTTCTGTTATTGAAATTATTACGGAGAAAGAGCAAATTTCTGTAAATGCAACGATTGAAGAAATTAGACAGAAAGCAAAAAACAGGCTTAATTCTGAATAATAATGTTTTACACAAAATCTATAAACTGTGCAGTAACTTAGGTTAATTTGCTCTATAATATTTAACCAGAGTTGCGACGTAAAATACCGCTTCGGCTGAATACTTCGCTTTCCGTGGGCACGGCCTCAGCCTCCGAAGCACAGGACGTGCAAGTGCAGGTGTTGCGACAGGACGTCGCGCACTTAACCTGCCTCGCGGAAAAAGCACCGCTGCGGGGTCTTCGGACTCGTGCTATTCCCACAGGAGTCTACGTATTCTACCTACGCTAGTTTGGAAAACACCAGCCCAGCGGAGGAAATACATGGAGACTCCTGCAGGAGGAAAGGCCTAGGTGAGACA
>NZ_JBPPZG010000214.1:0-6408 GCF_051918545.1 Pseudogracilibacillus amylolyticus (SeqCode)
TCTTTTTGTAAAATTAACATGCGGTCAAAAACATGATTCGCAAATAAAGGTCGCATTGAAGGTCTTCTTTTTAATTCTTCCACTGATGAACCGTGTGCTGTACAAATGATTGTAACGCCTGCAAAAACTGCTTCCATTAATGCATTAACATCATCTTCTTTTCCGATTTCATCTACCACTAATACATCGGGTGACATGGATCTGATCATCATCATCATCCCAGCCACCTTGGGACATGCATCCATGACATCTGTCCTGAGTCCTACATTATGTTGAGGTACCCCGTTAATGGAGGCTGCGATTTCCGATCGTTCATCAATTATCCCAACCTTTTTGGGAGTAAAATTATTTTCTCTATCCCCTATTAATCTAGCTATATCTCTAATAAAAGTAGTTTTACCTGTCTGTGGCGGTCCGATAATTAACGAATTAAAATAACGATTATCATTTTCAATGTAGGGAATAAATGGTGCAGCAATCTGTTTAATTTCTCTAGCGATCCTGATATTAAAAAAAGTAATATGTTGTAACTGTTTGATCTTGCCATTCACTGTAGTTACTTCACCAGCTAGTCCAACACGATGCCCGCCGGTTACCGTTATGTATCCTTCACGTAGTTCATCTTCCAACCGGTATAATGAATGCTCACTCAATTGATTTAACACGTAAATACTATCCTTTTCAGTGAAAATGATCTCATTGATCCATTCAATTTGTTTGTGAAAATTTAATTCAATAGGTCTATTTAAACGTAATCTTATTTCTTCTAGTTGCGACCACCTCGCAGCAATTTTCTGCATGACAGCTTGTTTCATATTTTCCGGTAATAATCGTAATATTTCCATCATGATTTTCACTACCTTATATTGATTGGATTATATTCTAAATTTATGCCTAGCATTTCTATTTATGCATGAAGAAAATGAGAAGAAGTAGCTTCAAAGGAGAATATAAGTGGAAACAAATCGTCTCTATCATAAAAAAGGGTAAAATAAAAAGAACAACCCTATCAAAGAATTGTTCTTCCTATCATACTCATAAAATTATTTAATTACTTCGTGAGACGTATTTACCGTCGGATGTGCTTATCACAAGGATGTCACCCTGATTGATAAATAAAGGAACTTGGACAACTAAACCTGTTTCTAATGTTGCCGACTTAGAACCACCACTCACCGTGTCTCCTTTTAGTCCTGGCTCTGTTTCTGTTACTTCAAGTTCTACGTTATTTGGCAAGCTGATTCCAATAACTTCCCCTTCAAACATAATGATGTCGACTGTCATATTTTCTTTAATAAAATCTAGTTCATACTCAATTTGTGTAGCTGGTAACTCAATTTGTTCATACGTATTCACATCCATAAAGGCATGCGTATCCCCAGAAGCGTATAAGTATTGCATCTTCTTATGTTCAATATGCGCTCGTTTTACTTTTTCTCCTGCTCGAAATGTTTTTTCTTGAATATTACCATTTCTTAAATTACGTAATTTAGATCGAACAAAAGCCGCACCTTTTCCTGGCTTCACGTGTTGAAACTCCATAACTTGCCATATATTACCTTCGTACTCGATTGTAGTACCAGTTTTAAAATCGTTAACCGATATCATTAGATTATTTCCTCCCTTAAATTATTATACCGTAAAATTTATGTAGATTTATAGTTGAATTAACTCTTTCTTTGCAAAAGTTAATCGCTCATTACCCGTTTCAGTTAAAACAATGTCATCTTCAATCCGACACCCACCAACTTCAGGAATATAAATTCCCGGTTCTACTGTGACGACCATATTTTTCTCCAAAACAGTATCAGAACGAGGAGAAAGTCCCGGTCCTTCATGTATTTCAAGACCAATACCGTGTCCGGTCGAATGTCCAAAATATTCGCCATAACTTTGCTCTTCTATATATTCTCGTGTTAAAGCGTCAGCTTCTTTCCCAGTCATAGTAGGTTTTATCCCATTTACCCCACGGACTTGTGCCTCTAATACTATTTCATATATTTCTTTCAACTCATCGCTTATATTCCCGACTGCTACTGTTCTTGTTATATCCGAACAATAACCTTTGTATAACGCACCGTAATCCATCGTAACGAGTTCACCATTCTCAATCACTTTCTCAGATGCCACACCATGCGGCAAGGCTGATCGGTATCCTGAAGCGACAATAATATCAAAGCTTGAGGATGTTGCACCTTGCTTTCGCATAAATATTTCTAATTCATTTGCTACATCAATTTCCCTGACACCCGGTTTAATAAACGCTAATATGTGCTGAAACGCATCATCGGCAATTTTAGCGGCATCTTTTAATATAGCAATTTCTTCAGCTGTTTTAATCATACGTAAAGATTCAATTATTTCTTTTACTGCAACTAACTCAACAGCAAATTTTTTTTCATATAAAGAATAGTTTGCGTATGTAACATGGTCTGCTTCAAAACCTAGTCGTTTTATTGCTGACTTACCTATAAGTTCAGCTAACTTGTCTTCAATAAATCCTTGATGCTCTATAATCGTAAATTCAGGTACTTGTTCTTTAGCCTGATTAACATAGCGAAAATCTGTCACAAAAAAAGCTTCCGACTTTGTTATAAGTGCTACACCAGCTGTTCCAGTAAAGTTTGTTATATATCTTCTGTTGTACGGATTTGTAACAAGGATTGCGTCGACTTCATTTTCGGATAATTTATTACGTAGATCTGTTAATTTTGACATATGTATGTTCACCTCTTTATTAAATTGATGACTATCGATATAATCTTACCATAAAATTTAACCTGCTAAAAGAAATGGCCAAAATTCATTACTCATATTCTTGTTTGAAATTTTCATAATCAAAAGAAATCGAATAACCTGTAAAAACGCCATATAATAAAAATAAACAAAACATAGATACATGTGATTCAGATTTTAGGTAAAGGAATGGATTATAATTTTTGATAATGATCGGCATTACAAAATAAATTGCTACCCATATCGCTACTCCAAACAAGGCACCCGTAATCCAACTCTTTCTTTGTCGAAGTAAAACATAATAGATAAGCGCTATCACTATCGATAAGATGCTAATGATTACAAGCAACGTGATATTAGCATACCATTTCTCAATCCAATTCCCATTTTGAAATAAAACACGTAACAATATTTTGGGCCTTACTTCAGTCATATTAAAATAATGTAAAAATAGTAGAAATAAACCACTAAATAAGCCTCCAAAAAGTCCGATAAGCAATGTACGTAATAATAATAACCGGTTTACTTTAGCTGACTGTTTTTCCATTTTATCAACCTCCAATTCGTATTATTACCCATTTTTATGAAAAGAATGAGAAATTAAAGCAAGAACGCTAGTTATAATTGTTTTTTTCTAGTAAAATAAGATTGAGGCTGGTGATATACATTGAAAAAGAAAGAGACAGCTTATGGTGGGCAGGCCTTAGTTGAAGGGGTTATGTTTGCCGGTAAGAAGAGTTTTGTTTCTGCTATAAGAAGAAAAGATAACAGTATTGAATATTTTGAAGTAAAAAGGGTAGAATCTAATATAACAACGAATTTGAAAAAAATACCTTTATTGCGTGGAATTGTCGCATTAGTTCAAGCGAGTGCTAATGGTGTAAAACATCTTGACTTCGCATCTGATCGCTTTGATGTTGATCCAAAAGATGATGAAAAAATGAAACAAGAAAAAGAAACATCTAAACTTGTTATGATTCTTGGAATTGGAGTTATAGGTGTTTTATCATTTATTTTTAGTAAATTAATTTTTACCGTTACACCTGCGATCGTTGCAAACTTTTTTACAGGATTAGTTCCGACGAAAACAGGGCAAGTATTATTAGAAGGGTTTTTTAAACTCCTGTTATTACTCGGTTACATTTATATTGTTTCATTAACGCCGCTCATAAAACGTGTTTTTCAGTATCATGGTGCTGAACATAAAGTGATAAATGCATATGAACACAATGTTCCGTTAACCGTGGAAAATGTTCAGAAAGAGTCTAGGCTTCATTATCGATGTGGTTCAAGCTTTATTCTCTTTACCGTCATTGTCGGAGTATTTGTTTATATGTTTGTCGCTACTGATCCTCTTTGGTGGCGTATCGTCAATCGAATAATACTAATTCCTCTAGTTATTGGACTATCATTTGAAGTATTGCAACTTACGAACAAAGTAAGAAATATACCTGTATTAAAAGTGTTGGGTTATCCCGGTTTATGGTTACAGCTGTTAACAACGAAAGAGCCAGACGATGATCAAGTGGAAGTTGCATTATGTTCCTTTCAAAAAGTTCTGCAAAATGATGAGGTAGAAAACGTAGTAGAGGTGAACTTAAATCAAAGTAGTGAGGTGATACAACCTCAATAGAAAGGAGGATTTTCGTTGAGTCGTAAATTTCCGCTTTTTATATATTTTATTATTGGATTAGCGGTTGTCGGCTTGGTTACTTCTTTAATTAAAAACCCAGGAAGCTTTTTAGTCAGTATATTGATTACCATTGCGATAGGATTTGCTATTTTCTTTATCATCACGGCCATTCTTAATCGACGAAACCCTGGTGGTAACGATGAAATGCGCAAATATAGAAAAGCTGCCAAACAATCAAATCAAAAATACAAAAAACAACAACCAAAAATAAAGAAAACAACACGAACAGATTCTCCTTTAAGACAACGTAGAAAAAAAAGACACGTCCCACATCTAACAGTTATTGAAGGAAAAAAAACAAGTAATAAAAATAATAATGATCGAGCTTCTAATTAAGCAGCTCGATCATTATTATTTTGGCCAAAATTTCAGAAATTGATCTGACTTTTCTTTTCCAAGTTGAATTAAAGATTCTTTCTGTTCATCATTAATAGAAAAATCAGTTGTCTTAATATTTTTAACGGGAATAAAAACAATATTATCTTGCATCGATTTAGAAATATACCTAGTATCATGGGCCCTTAACATCGCATGAAATAGAGCCTGTAGCATATCTAAAGCATTATTAATATTCGTTGGCTGCGTTTCTTCTAAAGAATCACTTAATGTAATGCCTAATACAGGTCTAGCATCCTTATTATTTTTTCGAAAAACCCATAATGGAAAATTACTCAGTAACCCGCCATCAACGATATAACTCCGTTTATTTTGCTTGCTTTTAATTTCCTTAGGCATAAAAAAATAAGGAAAGCTTGCACTCATTCTTATCGCAGTTGCCACATTAAATGAACGTTTATCCAGTCCATAAACTCGTTCAAGGTCATCAGGAATGACAATTAATTTACCTAATGAGATATCACTAACAATTATTTTTAAATATCCTTCTCTTATATCTTGAAAAGTAATTATTCCTTTATCTGCTAAAACATTGTATAACCATTTCTCAAAGACATCGCCTTTATATAAACCAAGTTGAAAATATAATAATAGCCATTTAGTAAAAGGGATTTTTTCACTCAATAACGGAGCATCAAGAAACTGTTTTAAATTTATTTCATTGATCAATTTCTCCATTTCATCCCACTTAATATCCGCAGTAACAAAGGCCGCCAAAATAGCACCCGCTGATGTACCAGCAACTCTTTCAATAGTAATACCTTTCTCATACATACTCTTTAGAGCACCTATAAATGCATATGCCTTTACCCCGCCTCCTGAAAATACGCAGTCAATTTTCATCACAAAACTCCTCGTATAGTATAGTCTATTTAATATGTACGAATAAATATTTAATTTAGAACATTTGTACAAGCCTTGATTTTGAGGAAGTTTTACAAATTCCTTAGTTAATTTTTGAATAACAGTTTGCTTGAAAAATTTGTATACAACTATATTTCAAGACTTTTCACTGTCACATTTGATGAAAATTGTTGAGTAGTGAAAATGTAAAACTAGTTACAAACCATTGATTTCCGCTGCGGACAGTTGCTTTCCGCGGGCACGGCCTCAGCCTCCGAAGCACAGGACGTACAAGTGCAGGTGTTGCGACAGGACGTCGCATACTTAACCTGCCTCGCGTAAGAACACCGCTGCGGGGTCTTCGGACACGTGCTGTTCCCGCAGGAGTCAACTGTCCTCCGCTTCAATCAACCATCATAATAGTGGATCAAGCTGTATTGTTCTTTTATCAAGACCATCCCAGCGAAGGAAATACACGGAGACTCCTGCAGGAGGAAAGGCCTAGGTGAGACAACGCAGTGCGTAGCACAAGGAAGGCTCATCAGCCGCCTGCGGAAAGCGCAGTGTATTTCCGTAGCGGTAGGACTGTTGCTATTTGAACTTTACTGCGCAGTTGATTGAAATTGTCAAAATAGCAAAAAACCGAACTAGTACAAACTTTTATTGAAAAATTTGTACTAGTTCGGTTTTCTCTAATGATTAAAACACTTTTGTCGCAATTTATAACTAGCGTTATTTAT
>NZ_JBPPZG010000215.1:0-6361 GCF_051918545.1 Pseudogracilibacillus amylolyticus (SeqCode)
GTTAATACCAACATAGCCATAAATATCCTTTTAAACATAAAATCTCCCTCCCTTACATTATTTCTTCCCTCTTAGCTTAACCATTTTTTTTCAGGTCATTCTTGCTAAAGGATTTAATTTTTGTAAGAGAGATTAATTTTTATTTTATTGCAAACATTATTTCCGCTTCACAGGCAACTTCCCCATTTACGGTAGCGATTCCTTTTCCTTTTCCTATTGCACCTCTCATGCGAATAATTTCCACTTCTAACTGAAGCTGATCACCTGGCTTCACTTCTCGTTTGAAGCGGCATTTATCAACGCCAGCTAAAAAACCAATTTTCCCTTTATTTTGCTCCATATCAAGCACTGCGATTGCTCCGACTTGTGCAAGCGCCTCTAAAATAAGCACCCCTGGCATAACAGGATATTCAGGGAAATGACCTACAAAAAACGGTTCATTTGCCGATACATTTTTCAGACCTACAACACGTTTTCCTTCGTCCATTTCGAGCACTTTATCAACAAGTAAAAAAGGATAACGGTGTGGAATAATTTCTTTAATTTGTTGTACATCTAACATCGTTATTACTACCTCTTTCAATTGAAATTTTCTTATTAAGAACGAGATTTCCTTTTAAGTAAAAAACCGTTGAAATGGCACTTTTTCTCATGTATTAGCTCCAACAAATTTGCTGGCTAACTTTTATCGATAAGGAGTGCGGCTTATTCAACGATTTTGCTATACTTAAGGTGAAACGTTTTTCACTAAAGACCCTTGATGAAAGAAGACTCTACCTATTCTTTTTCAACAATGTCTAAAATATGTTGCCATGTTTGTAAATCTAGAGCGTCAGTCGGATTTCCGTCACCTATAACACCATAACCGACAATTACACCTATTATCAAACACAGACCAAATAGAATGAGAACTACAATAATGCGCAACCATATAGGAAACTTACGAACTCGATACTGTTTGCGAACTTGTTTTTTCGCTCGTCTCGCTTCTTTTTTGGTTTCATTATCTTCTATTGTGTTTTCATTCGTTTTTTCTTTATTCGCTAAGTTTGTTGCCATTTCAATTTCACCTTTACTATTCATTTAAAAAGTTTTTAAATGATTAAATTGTAACTTATACAAATTAACGTAATTGATTTACAAGTCCTTGCATCTGATCGGCCATCGTAATTGTTCTTGAATTAAATTGATAGGAGCGCTGTGCATTAATTAACTGATTCATTTGTTCACCGATATTAACATTTGACATTTCGAGTGCTTGGCTTTGTAAAAAACCCGTATTCATATCGACTGGCTGAACTAGATCATTTACATTCACACCAGCTCCATCCGGTATTCTAAATAAATTATCACCGATGGCTTCTAGACTTCTTGAACGTGAAATTTCAACAACAGATAGTGCCCCAACTTGTTCAACCTCAGTTCCACGCTTTACTGTAATCACACCGTTATTTTCGATATGGATATCATCAAAATTTGCTGCAAATTGTATAGGTCCATTTATACCGATAACAGGATCTCCGTCTTTTGTTACAATTACTACTTCTTGCCCGTTGTTAATAGGCTGTAAGTAAAAAGCTCCATCCCGTGTGTACCGGATTTCATTTTCTCCTTGAATTTGGTAAAAATGATGTTCATTTAGTAACACCGTATCTAACGCACGATCCGTATTTTGAATTGCGCCGAGGGATAAATTATTGTTTATTGCTCCAAGTCTTGCACCTGTCCCAACACGAATTCCATCTGGTGTAAGCCGACCCCTAGCATTTTCAGGATCTGTCATATTCATAATCTGCTGGGTAAGGAGGCTTGAAAATTCCGCTTGTCTTGTTTTATAGCCGGTTGTTTGACTGTTTGCTAAGTTATGACCAATCATATCAATTTGGTTTTGCAACTGATTCATCGTAACCGCTGCTTGCCCCATTGTACGTAGTGTCATCGTTTATCCCTCCTTATCCTAATCGTGCAATATCATTAACTGCTTTCCCCATACTTTCATCATATGCTTTTAAAACGCGTTGATTCATTTCAAAACTACGATATGCATTCATCATATCTGTCATAGACTGCATAGCATTTACATTGGAACTTTCCAAATGCTGTTGATGAACGGTAAAATTCGCTCCTGCCGCGTCTGGATTTACTGCATTAACATTCCCTGCTTCTGCACTTAATAAATCATTTTCCTCTTTTATTAATTCATTCGTATTTGCAATATAGACAATTCCAAGTGGCGCATTTATACCATCCCCTTGGACAACTCCATTAGCCGTCACGGTAAACTCAAGTCCGTTCGTTTGTATTGGATTACCAGTTTGGTTAAGTACATAATAACCTTCATTTGTTGTGATAAAACCTTCTGCATCCACCGTGAAGTTACCATTTCTTGTGTAACGCACATCCCCGTCAGCGTTTTGAACGGTAAAAAAGACTCCACCTGTTTCATCAGGTGTATCATTATCAACAAGAGCTAAATCCGTAAACATACCTGTTTCCCTAATATCTCCTTGGGAAAAATTTGGAATGGACTCCTGTGCATATACTCCCGTATGCAAACTACCGATCGGTCTGTTAACCGGTAATTTTAGTCCATTTGTCGTCGGAATATTTTTGGAACCCATCTGTCTAATTAACATTTCCGGAAATGAACGCAAAACACCTTGGTCTGCTTTATAGCCCGGTGTATTCGCATTTGCTATATTATTTGAAACTAATTCTTGATGCCGCTGCTGGGCAATCATCCCACTTGCTGCTGTATAAAATCCTCTTAACAAGTGTCCCCACTCCTTGGTTGATCGAAGCTCTTGTTAACATTTAGCCAATTTTTACGCGATCAATTTTATCGATATTTGCAAGCATTATTCCTGTTCCTTTTGCAACACAGTTCATCGGCTCCTCTGCTACTAAAACAGGTACTTTTAATTCTTCTGCAAGTAACTGATCAATACCGTGAATCATTGCACCGCCACCTGTTAAAATGACTCCACGATCGATAATATCAGCAGATAATTCAGGTGGTGTCCGTTCTAAAACAGATTTTGCCGATTGAACAATTAATGTAACCGATTCTCTTAATGCTTCTTCAATTTCTTCTGAATTAACCGTAATCGTGCGAGGTAATCCACTTACCATATCACGTCCACGAATATCGATACTTTCATGTCTGGAATCTTTAAATACGGTTCCAACATGTATTTTTATATCTTCCGCTGTTCGTTCACCGATAAGCAGTTTATATTTTTTCTTAATATACTGTAATATATCGTGGTCAAACGTATCCCCAGCAAGTTTGATCGACTCAGCTGTTACGATATCTCCCATGGAAAGTACTGCAACATCTGTAGTACCACCACCAATATCAATGACCATATTACCACTCGGCTGGAAAATTTCCATTCCCGCACCAATAGCAGCAACTTTTGGCTCTTCTTCCAAGTAAACTTTACGTCCACCTGATTTCTCAGCCGCTTCCTTAATCGCTTTTTGCTCCACTTTTGTAATATTTGTTGGGCAACAAATAAGCATTCTTGGTTTGGATAAAAATCCTTTAACATTAATTTTATTAATAAAATGCTTCAGCATTGCTTCTGTCACATCAAAATCTGCAATAACCCCATCTTTTAGTGGGCGGATAGCTTCAATATTTCCAGGCGTTCTTCCCACCATTAAATATGCTTCTTCACCAACTGCCAGCACCTTACCAGCTACGCGATCCATCGCTACTACAGCCGGCTCATTTAAAACAATTCCTTTACCTTTTACATGTATCAATACGTTTGCAGTTCCTAAGTCAATTCCAATATCTCTCGAAAACATGAATTACTAGTCCTCCTAATCACAGATCGTTCCAAATTTTCTCACCTGTTTAATAGTATACTTCTAACATTACATTCTACCACAAACTAATACAATAAACCGCAAATTTTGCAATTAAATTTTCAGAAGTTTATTTTGTATTAATATGATGTAATTTAATCGACAAAAATGAGTCGAGAATGTTGATTTTAATTGGAATTGAAATCGTTTACTTGGCGTGATTATTGAAGGTTTTGTGTGGTTAAATTGAGGAGTGCGTGGTTATTTTGAAATTACCGTGGTTAAATTGAATTCTCCGTGGTTATTTCGTGATTCTCGTGGTTAATTCGCATTCTACGTGGTTATTCTGAGATTTAGCTGGTTAAATTTCTTACCCCGTGGTTATTTTGATATCCCCGTGGTTAAATTGAATTCTACGTGGTTATTACGAGAATTGTATGAATAAATACTTTTGTAGTTAATTCCCACTTCCTCATGGGTAAACATTCTTTTTAGCTAGAAAATATTTTTTAATTAAATGAAACGTATTGATAAACTTAAGGTGATAAGGTAATCTAAATTTACGATTATACATATTGTATATAAAGTTGGAAGGAGGGATTGCGTGGAGGATGAAATGAAAGTTCAAAATGAACCTCAAGTAATTGAAGTAAAGACAGTGCAAGGGAATGGCCTTGCTGTCGCCTCTTTAGTTATGGGGATTCTCGGCGTGGTACTGAATTTAATTCCATTTATTCCTTATATATTTGGACTCTTAGCTATTATTTTTGGCATATTCGCGTTGACTGAGCCGATACGTAAAGGTTTTTCCATAACAGGTATCATTCTGGGTGCGCTAACATTTGTCTTTAAAATTGGTTGGTGGCTCTTGCTCATACTGAGTGCCGCCGCTTCAGCTTAGCTTTTTGCTAAGCTTTTTTTATTTTTTTAAAAATATGCAGGAGTTTATCAGTTAATGTCGAATTAAATATATATAACAACACAATTAGGGAGGAATTTCTACTTGATTTCATTTAAAAAACGGCATAAATCACATCACTTATTGTCACATGAAGCGCTATTTAGAAGGTTAAAACCAAAATACAGATATAACGAAAACCTTCAAGCCAATTATCAAAGATATCGAGCGGGTCATCTCGGTGAAACAAATGTTGATTACAAGCTTTCTCTATTTCCGAAAAAAGATTTTTTCCACCTTCCTAGCCTCAGATTAAAGAATAACCTCAAATATTTTCAAATGGATTCCATCATACTTACTCCCAAACTTATTTTTGATTTAGAAATAAAAAACCTTAAAGGATCTTTGGAGTATAACGCCTCTAACAAACAACTTATCCAAAGTGACGGAACTAAAAGAACCTGCTACAACGATCCACTTCTTCAGGCAAAAATTCAAAAGCGACATTTACAATATTGGTTAGGACAATTTGGTATAAAAATTCCAATTGTGACGTTGGTCGTTTCTACCAATCCAGGTTCCATTATTCGAAATGAGGAAAATGATCCACTTTTTAATGAACATTTCATCTCCTTGGAATATTTAATATTTAAACTTGAAGAAATATATGATTCATATCAGAAATATATTTTAAGTTTTCATGATTTAAAAAAACTGTATCAGTTGATGATAAAACACGATAGACCGCTATTTTCCAATCTCATAAATTATTACAATTTGAATAGTGATCATTTCATCAAGGGTATCGCCTGTGAAAGATGTGACTTTTTTCCATTGAACAGGAACCGCGGATATTGGATTTGTCCCAAATGTGGACAAACAGATTTTCATGCACATGAGCGAGTTATATTAGATTACTTCCTTTTGTACGAGTCAGAAATCACCTCGAAAATTTGCACTAACCTGCTACAAACTGCTACTCAAAACACTGTATATCATCTACTTACATCTATGAATTTAAAAAGAATCGGTGGGAAGAAAAACAGAAAATACCTGTCACCAGAATTAAGCAAATTTCCTCAAGATGCAATTCCAAAAATTTTTACTACTTCAATATTAGATAAATAAAATTTTGACTAGAACCGGGTTATTTTCCTACAACGCGGTTCTTTTCTTGTTATTGCTTGTATGGTTATTGCAGGAATTCAGTTGACTAGTTAAATTCTAACGCCGTGGTTTTTTTTTCGAAATCCTCATGGTTAAATCGGATTCTTCGTGGTTATTCCGGAAATTGGCTGGTTAAATCGTTGCGACGTGGTTATTTCGATATCCCCGTGGTTAAATTGATTTCTGCGTGGTTATTCCGGAAATTGGCTGGTTATATCATTACGTAGTGGTTTATTTCGAAATCCTCATGGTTAAATCGAGTTCTTCGTGGTTATTCCGGAAATTGGCTGGTTATATCATTACGTAGTGGTTTATTTCGAAATCCTCATGGTTAATTCGGATTCTTCGTGGTTATTTCAGGAATTGGCTGGATAAATCCTTTCACCGTGGTTATTTCGAATTTCCCGTGGTTAAATCGGATTCTTCGTGGTTATTTCAAGAATTGGCTGGATAAATCCTTTCACCGTGGTTATTTCGAAT
>NZ_JBPPZG010000216.1:0-6331 GCF_051918545.1 Pseudogracilibacillus amylolyticus (SeqCode)
GTTGTTCTTGCATTTTATCGCTTTTATGCATACGCTTAATTACAAAGATGATGAAAAAACTAATCTATTTATAAAAGGGCGAATTATGATGAATAAAAAACCATTAGCAGTTAGAATGAGACCGAATCATATTGATAAAATAATCGGACAAGAACACTTAGTTGGAAATGGGAAAATAATCCGGAGAATGGTCGAGGCCAACAGTATTGCTTCAATGATATTATTTGGTCCTCCGGGAACCGGAAAAACTTCTATGGCATATGCGATCGCTCAAAGTTTGTCCCTTCCAGTTAGAAAATTAAATGCCGTAGTCGACAGAAAGAAAGATATGGAGATTGTTGTAGAAGAAGCCAAAATGTCGGGACGAATCGTATTAATTCTAGATGAAGTTCATCGTTTAGATAAAGCAAAGCAAGATTTTTTATTACCGCATTTAGAAGACAATTTAATCACAATGATTGGATGTACTACTAGTAACCCGTACCACTCGATCAATCCAGCTATCCGTAGTCGTTGCCATCTATTTGAATTACACCCGTTAACTATTGAGCAGGTGATGGTTGCAATTAAACATACATTAAAAGATCCTGAAAATGGTTACGGGGCAGAAAATATTTCGATAACGGATGATGCTTTAAACCATTTTGCAAAAAGTTCAAACGGAGATTTACGTGCTGTTTTAAACGGACTAGAATTAGCAATCAGTTCCACTCCCGAAGATACTAATGGAATTATTCATATTGATTTAAACATCGCAGAAGAATGTATGCAAAAGAAAAGCTTTTCCCACGATAAAGGTGGAGATGCTCATTATGATGTATTATCCGCTTTTCAAAAATCAATTCGAGGAAGTGATGTGAATGCTTCCCTACATTATTTAGGTCGACTAATCGAAGCTGGTGATTTAGATAGTATTGCAAGAAGATTAATTGTTATTGCCTATGAAGATATTGGTCTAGCAAATCCTCAGGCAGGTCCAAGAGCTGTAGCTGCGGTAGAGGCTGCCGAGAGATTGGGTTTTCCTGAAGCACGCATTCCACTCAGTGTAGCCGTTTCCGAGTTAGCTTTATCACCAAAATCAAACACTGCTTATAAAGCGTTAGATGAAGCTTTAGCTGATATAAGAACTCGTCCAACTGGTGAGGTGCCTATCCATCTTAAAGATTCCCATTATAAAGGTGCAGCAAAATTAGGAAGAGGTATTGATTACAAATATCCTCACAACTATGATGGAAACTGGGTTTCACAACAATATTTACCTAATGAGATAAAAGATAAAGAATATTTTAAGCCAAATGATAATAGTAAATTTGAACGAGCGTTAAAGACAGTTTATGAAAACATTCAAAAAAAACGTTAAAGTCAGTTTATAATGAAGGACATAAGGTAAATCGATGAAGACATGATAAAGGGCCGAACTTAATCGTACATTCCTTCTGTAGGAGCTAGTGAAACACTCCCCTTCATTGGGGGAGACTTAAGTTAGGCATAAAGCCTATTTTGAATCGATGCTGACTTTTACCATATGGGTTTAAGTTGTGACTAAGCTTCATGTCTAAGCCATTCGGCAAGTTTTTTTACCGTGTCGTGGGGTGAAGGAAGTTGTACTGCAGCATTAGCGGTGGAGCTAGACGTAGATACTTTCAATCAAGTAACATACCTGCAGTCAGGCTAAAATATAATTTTCTATTTAATAAAAAATATTGAATGAGTATATTTCCTTTTTCGAACGGTCATAATAAAGATAAGTTGATAAAAAGCTACTTACAGTGGAGCTTTTAAACTAATGTAAATTCAGATAAAATCCGACACTATCTAATTTACAAATAGCAATATTATTAGATTTAGATAATAATATAAGACTGTTTAGCAAAAGGAGATGAAAAAAAGATGGCAAAAGTCAGACAAGACGCATGGTCCCATGAGGACGATTTGCTATTAGCTGAAACTGTTTTACGCCATATTAGAGAAGGTAGTACACAATTAAATGCATTTGAAGAAGTTGGTGATGAGCTTAATCGGACTTCTGCAGCATGTGGATTTCGCTGGAATGCGGAGGTACGGAATAAATACATTGATGCTATTGAACTTGCAAAAAGACAACGTAAAGAGAGAAAACGTGCCCAAGCTGCTCACATGAAAAAAAACCGGCAACATACTTATACGAAGCCTGTAGAAACAAGAACTTCATTAGTGATGGAACCACCTGAAACGTCAGAACTAACATTAGATCACGTGATTCATTTTTTACAATCTATCCAACAAGACTATTATGCTTCCAATCAATCAATGAAAAAAGCGGAGCATTTGCAAAAGGAGAATACGGATCTACACGAAGAAATAGCTTCATTAGAAAGAGAGCTATCGATTACAAAGAAAAAATTGACCACTGTAGAAGAAGACTATAAAACATTTATACAGATTATGGATCGGGCTCGAAAAATGGCTGTTTTAGATGATCAAGGCTCAATGAAATCCCCTGCTTTTAAAATGGACAAAAACGGGAACCTTGAACAATTTGCCCAAGGATCTTCAAATTAAATTATCTTCTCCATCGATGGAGAAGATAATTTTTTAACTCTACATTTAATTTTACATTTACAACATTAATCCCAATGATGCCGTCCAACATCGATTTTGATCCCGCTAAATGCAGGTGGGTGTTCTATTCTATACTTATTATCATCACGAGCAAATCATTTTTCAGATTCGAAGGATGCTAATAACCATATAGAAACAATCAAACTCCCTGTGTCCGTCTGTTAGGTCAAAATGATTTATCCAACGAACATATTAGGACTAATGTTTAAACTAACTATATCCTATCATATGAAAGCGTTTTAATCAACAAATAATTATCTTGAAATGCAAAATAATTTAGAATGTTCCTTCTTATAGCGGTAAATAAATTAGAATAGCCCTGTTCTTAGATGTTCTTGCTTGATAAACGAGAGGAACATTTTTATTTTTAACAGAGTTGTTGAAGAGCTGCTAAAGAGCTCTTCTCACTCTCTTTTCCTTGCAGCAAGATGATCCACCTTGCACAAGTAGTTTACTCTTCCTCTTTCATTACTTTAATATTTAATTCTTCTAATTGTGCTTCACTAACTTCTCCTGGTGCATCTGTTAACAGATCAGAAGCCGATGCTGTTTTTGGAAACAGAATCGTATCTCTAATATTTGTTTTGTTTGCTAAGAGCATAACCAATCGGTCTAAACCGAGAGCTACTCCACCATGCGGAGGTGCGCCATATTCTAAAGCATCGAGTAAAAAACCAAACTGCTCACGTGCGGACTCTTGTGTGAATCCAAGCACTTCGAACATCGTATCTTGCAACTCAGTTTGATTAATCCGGATTGATCCACCACCTAATTCATACCCATTTAACACGATATCATAGGCGTTAGCTCGAACATTTTCCGGTTCTGTCTTTAATTTATCAATGTCTTCGGCTACAGGAGATGTAAATGGATGATGTGCCGCAACATATCGTTTTGCATCCTCATCATATTCGAGCAATGGCCAATCAACTACCCACAAGAAATTAAACAATGAATCATCAATCAAGTTTAAGTCTTTTCCAAGTTTTAAGCGGAGAGCACCCAAGCTATCGTAAACAATCTTTGCCTTATCTGCACCGAATAATAATAAATCTCCATCTTCAACATTCGCACGTTCGAAAATCTGTGTTTTTTCTTCTTCAGAGAAAAACTTCGCGATCGGACCCGTCATATCTCCATCGGCAACTTTTACCCATGCTAACCCTTTAGCGCCATATGTCTTCACAAATTCAGTTAAGTCATTATCGATATCTTTTCGTGTAAACTGATTTGCGGCATCTTTTACGTTTAATAAACAAACTTTTCCACCACTTTTTGCCGGCCCACTAAATACTTTAAAATCACTGTTTTCTACTATATCTGTAACATGGACTAACTCCATGCCGAATCTTGTATCAGGTTTATCGGAACCAAATCGCGCCAAAGCATCATCATAACTTATCCGCTCAAACGGTGTCGTAATATCTTTATCTAACACATCTTTCATTAATCGCTTCATCATTTCTTCGATTAATTGAATAATATCTTCGCTCGTTAGAAAAGCAGTTTCTATATCGATTTGTGTAAACTCAGGCTGTCTATCTGCTCGTAAATCTTCATCACGAAAACAACGGGCAATCTGATAATAACGCTCAAACCCACTCATCATAAGCAGTTGTTTAAATAACTGCGGCGATTGTGGCAGTGCATAAAACTCACCAGGATGTACACGGCTTGGAACTAAATAATCACGTGCACCTTCCGGGGTACTTTTTGTTAATATCGGTGTTTCCATTTCTAAAAATTCATTGTCATTTAAAAAATTACGAACAGATTGTGTTATTTGATGACGAATCTTAAATGTCCGTTGCATATCTTCTCTTCTTAAATCTATATATCGATATTTTAACCGCAAATCTTCTGAAACATCTTGTGCTTCATGAATCAAAAATGGTAAGTTTTTTGACTTATTTAAAATGGAAACTTCAGAAACTGTCACTTCAATTTCCCCCGTTTTTAAATTAGGATTAACAGTTTCCGGATCACGCTTAATTACTTTTCCTTTTACCTCAATAACGAATTCACTTCTTAATGTTTCTGCTATTTGTAAAGCTTGTTTAGAATAATCTGGGTTAAAAACGATCTGGACAATCCCTGATTGATCACGTAAATCAATAAAGATTAGTTCTCCAAGATCTCGTCGGCGGTGTACCCAACCTTTTAAAGTTACAGTTTCACCTACATGATCAGTTCGTAATGTTCCTACTTTTAGTCGATCCATCATTTATTTACTACCTCCACATTTTTCTTTCATCGTTGTTACTAAGTTCTCAATAGACACTTCCATTTCTTCTCCTGTATCCATTTCTCTAACTTTAACAACATTGTTATCCAGTTCTTCTTCTCCTAAAATAACGACATGTTTTGCATTCAAGCGGTCTGCAGCTTTAAACTGAGCTTTTATTTTTCTACCTTGATAATCTTTATCTACTGTAAGTCCTGCCAGCCTTAATTCTTGAAGCAAGCGTACTGTTTGTTCTTGAACTTTTTCTCCAATAGAAATAAAGAAAATATCTAATTTATTTTCAATCGGTAATGTAACTCCTTCTGCCTCAAGTGCTAGCAGTAATCGCTCTAATCCCATTCCGAAACCTATACCTGGGGCACTTGGTCCGCCTAGTTGTTCAGCAAGTCCATTATATCGGCCGCCTCCTAACAAAGTAGTAATTGCGCCGAATCCTTCCGCCTCACTCATTATTTCAAAAGCAGTATGGTTATAATAATCCAGCCCTCTAACGAGCGTTGGATCAACTTCATAAGGAATTTCCATAATGTCCAAATAAGCCTTTACTTTATTAAAATACTCTCTTGATTCATCATTCAAGTAATCTAATACAGATGGTGCATTTTTCATTGATGGATGTTCATGATCTGTTTTACAATCCAAGATCCGTAATGGATTTTTCATTAAACGGCTTTTACAGTCTGAACAAAGCTCATCAATATGAGGAGTAAAGTGCTTGATTAGCGCCTGACGATGCGCATTTCTACTTTCTGTATCGCCTAGACTATTAATGATAAGTTTAATGGAGCGAAGGCCTAATTTTTTATAGGCAGTCATTGCCAGCGCAATAACTTCAGCGTCAACACTTGGATCGGCACTACCTAGCACTTCTACACCAAACTGATTCAGTTGTCTCATTCTGCCGTGTTGGGGACGTTCATAGCGAAACAATTGGTAAAAGTAGAATAATTTTGTTGGCTGAATTGGTGATCCGTACATTTTGTGTTCAATGTATGCTCTCACAATTCCTGCGGTGCCTTCTGGTCGTAAAGTTATACTTCGGCCACCTCTGTCTTCAAACGTATACATCTCTTTTTGAACGATGTCTGTTGTTTCTCCAACTCCACGTTGGAACACTTCTGTATGTTCAAATACAGGTGTTCGAATTTCTTCATAATTAAATGACTTACATATATCCTGTAATACCTTTTCTATATATTGCCATTTTCTTGTCTGTTCTGGTAACAAGTCAACTGTGCCACGTGGGGCTTTCATTTTCATCTTTTCGACCTCCATATCATATAATTTGTAAGGACAAGGTTTTCAAAAAAATTATTTGCAATAATATCCATAAACTGTTGAGTAGAGATGATTATAAACCTAGTCTCAGCATTGTTGATTTCCGCCTCCGGGCAGTTCGCTTTCCGTGGGCACGGCCTCAGCCTCCTCGCGGAAGAACACCGCTGCGGGGTCTTCGGACACGTGCTATTCCCACAGGAGTCGACT
>NZ_JBPPZG010000217.1:0-6329 GCF_051918545.1 Pseudogracilibacillus amylolyticus (SeqCode)
GGTGCGTAAACTGCTTGATGTCTGCTGTATTTAAGTCATTAGAAGCCCCTTCAAATTGCGTCAGCAATTAGTGGGGGAGGTTCACGAATAATTTTAATTAATTAACACTAAAAATGTTACCATAAAAACCCCGTACGCCCCCATCAAGCCAACCGATGTTTTAGTTAATTTTGGTTTAAGGGTTAAGCCTTCTCTTCCAAATTTAAATATGCTTACTACAAGGGTAACAACAGCCAAAAACAATGACAGCATAGCAATTAATACTGCAATCGTCGCAAATACTTCCACTTCAATAACCTCCCCTAATGGTTTTAATTTCAAAACAATAAAAACATTAATTATGGTAACTGCAACCAATATTTGACTTATACGATATCCGTAAATATATTTTTCATTTAGTTCTACATGCCAAGCATCAATTATGCCTATAAGTAGGTCAATTATTGTTTTTAATGATGTATCTGTTTGTTTTAATACATCAGTTAATTCATTACTATAACGTTTTCTCCAAGATTTAGGATACAAATAAACGAGCCACCTCATATTAGACCAAGCCTTTTCATGCCTATATTGGTTACCTTTTGAATTTCTTTAATTTGTTCTGTTAAATATATTTGTCCTTCCTCTGTTAGTCTGTAAGGTTTTTTACGGTCTTGCGATTCAACTGCACTTATATAACCGGCTTTTTCTAAACGTGAAATAGCTCCATATAATGTGCCTGGTCCCAATTTAACATCGTAATTTTTTTCAATATCCTCCATAATCGCATAGCCGTGACGATTTTGTTCAGCAAGACTTATCAAAATAAATAATGCGGGCTCTGAAAATTTACCTTTAGCCATATTCTCACTCCTTTTAAACAAATATTACGTTAAGTGTTATATCGTATAACGTAATATTAATATGTATTTTTAAAAAAGTCAATAAAAAAGCTACATTAAGCAATACGACCCAATTGTTGAGTTACTCTTTTATAAAATAATTTTTCCGCTCCCAATTCCACATTGAATAATGGAATATCCATCTTCATCTGCTTTTTCTTCATTCCATTTAACCGATATGGTAAAATTTTGTATGCTATTTAATTATCAGGTAGAGGTAAAATATCAATTAATATTGAAAACTTATAATGATGCTTTTAAGGAGGAGAAAATTATGGTTATATCCAATAAACCGCAGATAGAATTAGTCCAATTTGATAAATATGATATTCCAGGACTAATCGAGCTGTCTAGATCAGTTGGATGGGATTATGATGAAAATGAAATTGGAACAGTTCTATCATCAGGAACAATTTTCGGGCATAAAAACGCCGAAGGGAATATTGTGTCTAGTGCTGCAATAATTCCTTATGATACTTTTTTAGCTTCAATTGGTATGGTTATAGTGAATAAAGATTTTAGAGGTATGGGATTAGGGAAAGAGGCTACTAGGAAATGTATAGAGAGTGTTTCCAAGGAAACTGTCATTATGCTAATTTCAACAGAAGAAGGAAAACGCCTCTATGAAAAAATGGGTTTTAATACTGTTGATTTTGTTCATAAATATCTATGCGATAATTATATAACTAATACTAAAGCGAGACCTTTAAATAACAGTGAGATTATCATTGAAGAGTTTAATGGAGTCGATATTGATGAATTACTTACAATTGATGGCGATGCTTTTGGAGATAAAAGAAGTCGTTTTCTGATGAATAGAATAAAACAATCTGAAAACTGCTTAGTTGCAAAAGATATGAATGGAGCAATTGTGGGATATGGACTTTCCATTTTAGGGCCAATTAATCTCATATTGGGTCCAATTGTAGCACCAGACTATCAAACGGCATTAGTTTTAATAGATAAATTATCATCAGAGCATCGAGGGAAACTAAGAATTGATGTCCCATCAGGTAATAAAGAACTTATGATGTTATTAGAAAATAGCGGATTTGTTAATGTGAGTCAACCACCAATAATGGTACTCAATTCTGATAAAATGCCATCTAGAAACGATACATTATTCGGGATTGCTGCTCAAGTTTTTGGGTAGGTTGTAAAGAAACTTACAAAAATACCGACACCATTAATCCGGAGCGTTATAAAGGCCTCCCGCCTCTACTGGCGGGAGTTTAGTGACAAACTTCAAAATTTGCTTGCTAAATTATATTAAATTTTTTTAATCGTTGTTCGTCTTCACCGAGAAACTCTTTCGATTCTATAATCCTCTTGGGTGTATATACATTCATTTTATTATTTCTAGCTCAAGGTCATCCGCAAGTCCCAAAGCCAGTTCGTGGGGCAGAAGTAGAATCAACAATCGTAATGTTCATTTTGAATATTTTTTAATCATTTCAGAGCCTGTGATAAGTCTTCTTTCAAATCGTCCACATTTTCAATACCAATGGAGACTCGTAACAAGTTATCTGGAGTCATCGTGTTATTTCCTTCCACGGAAGAACGGTGTTCAATCAGGCTGTGTGTTCCTCCCAAACTTGTTGCCCGGGTAAATAATCGTAGCTTTGCTGCAACAGCCATCGCTTCACGTTCGCCGCCTTTTACTTGAAAGGACAGCATCCCGCCGGATGAGCTCATCTGCTGTACTGCAATAGAATGTCCCGGATGGTCGGAAAGCCCAGGATAATGAACAGCGTCGACATTCGGATGCTCATTTAAAAACTTAGCAATTGCCTCTGCATTTGAACAATGAACCATCATACGAGGGGCAAGAGATTGCACGCCCCTTAGTGCGAGCCAACAGTCGAAAGGAGAAGGCACAGCCCCTTTTGTTTGTTGCCATGCTCGTAGATTCGTTAACATTGGGCTTTCCGATCTCGCGACAACAGCACCAATCATCAAATCACTATGCCCTCCGATATATTTCGTCACAGAATGAATCGAAAAGTCGGCTCCCTGCGTGAGGGGACGTTGTAGAACTGGAGTTGCCCATGTATTATCAACGGCAGTGTAAGCTCCAGCTGCTTGTGCTAATTTGGTGATAACTGCAATATCCGTAACTTTTAGTAGTGGATTGGACGGTGTTTCGATCCAAACGAGACCAGTTGGTGCACTAGTTATTGCATTCTCAACTTCATGAAGATCTGTCATGTCAACAATGACAACATCAAATTTTGATCCAATATCAGTCTCCGAAAGAAGGGAACGAATGCCAAAGTACATATCGTTTGGCATAATAATCCGACGAGCTTTATCTGTGGGAAGGGCCTCGATTACGGATGTGATAGCCGCCATCCCTGATGAAAAGGTGACACAATCATACCCATCTTCAAGCGATGTAAGGCACTCCTCTAGAGCAAGTCGATTTGGGTTAGCTTCCCGACCATAGATAAATTCATTTGGATACGACCCATCTTCAGCTCGTTCGAATGTCGTGGAAAGATAGATTGGCGTAGTTACAGCACCTGTTGATTCATCAACTCGGCGACCAGAGTGAACAGCTTTCGTTTCAAAACGCATACAAATTCCTCGCTTTCAAAAATTATTATTAAGATCTGTGATTTTAAATAACGGTTGTTAAAAAATGTGTATCTAAGAAAATGTGTTAACTTTTTAAGGTTTTCTTTTTTAAAATTGTTCTCATCTGAGCTGCAATTTCCTGTTCATTCTCGCTTGTAGATTTTTCAAGTTGTGAAATAACAAGCTTTAACCGTTCGGCGGAATGATGTTGACTCAATTTAGCTTTTCCTTCGATTTTTTCAATGTTGATTTTGAATCCAACGATGCCTTTTGCTTGCCCCTCTAAAAAACGACCATCCAAGTCGTTCCATTGATAGGAACTAGTTGGTTCTTCATATTTCAATACCATCTGATGAAGGGAATCCATCATTTCCTTTCCGTCGATGATTTCAACCTTTCCATATACATGAGCAGCTACGTAATTCCATGTCGGAACGGCTTTATTTGTTTTATACCAGGAAGAGGAGATATAGCAATGCGGTCCCTGAAAAACGGCAAGCACTTCCTGTTCCGCTATGTCTTCCCACTGCTTATTCGGTTTGGCAAAGTGGCTGTATAGAAACTTTTTTTCTTTATCTAAAATCAAAGGAAGATGGGTCGCATACGGACGGCCTTCGTGTTGGGAAAATAATGTAGCAAAGCTATTTTTCTCAATAACTTCATAAATAATATCTTCATCTTTGATTTCAAAGTGCTTTGGAATATACATGATCATCACCTCTCAGCTAATTTCATGTTTGAAAATGTTTTATCGCTCTTATAAAATAGTATGATATAAAGTGACATTTTAAAAGATACAGTTTTGAATAAATAAGCATGTCAGGAGAATCCGAGTATGAAAAATTATCTTTTTGTCTTAAATAAAAGTTCTCCAAAATATAAACAAATCTACGAGCACTTTAAATCTTTAATTGAACAAGGCAATGTAAAAGCGGATGAACAACTGCCCTCCGTTCGACAACTTGCGGAATCTCTGCAAGTAAGTCGTAATACTACCTTAACGGCATATAATCAGCTTGTGGCAGAGGGGTATATTCGCGGGGAAGGACGAAAAGGATTTTTTGTTAATCCATTAGAGCCATCATTACATGAGGAACCACCAATTTTACCTAACAAAAAGAGGGTGGAAAAGAAAGCTTCCGTTCATGTCGATTTTCGGACAGATGCTGTAGATCAATCCCATTTCCCTTTAAAACGGTGGAGGCGAACAGCGAATCATATCTTAACGTTACCGGAGAGTTTTCGATATGGAGACCCTTTTGGAGAAATGAGTTTGCGTGAACAAATTGCCACATACTTACTGCAATCACGTGGGCTAAGAACAGATGAAAATGCAGTTATAATCGGAAGTAGTACGCAACAAATTCTTATCAATCTAGGCCGCATACTACGGGAAGAATATTCAAGTATTATCGTAGAAGATCCAGGTTTCGATGGTGCTAGGGAAGCATTTCAA
This sequence comes from Pseudogracilibacillus amylolyticus (SeqCode), assembly GCF_051918545.1. Lineage (NCBI taxonomy): Bacteria > Bacillati > Bacillota > Bacilli > Caryophanales > Bacillaceae > Pseudogracilibacillus > Pseudogracilibacillus amylolyticus (SeqCode). The sequence continues at coordinate 4,915 of NZ_JBPPZG010000217.1, forward strand.
TTCCATCATTTTTCGCTTGAATATTTGCCGGTATATAGAACAGGTGCAGATCTTTCGCAACTTAATCAAATGGATTCACGCTTAATTTATGTAACACCTTCTCATCACAGTCCGTACGGGGTAAGCATGAACATTCAACAACGACAAACTCTTATTGGGTGGGCAAACAAGATACAGGGATACATTATTGAAGATGACTATGATAGCGAGTTTCGCTATACAGAGCAGCCGTTTCCAGCTCTTGCGTCAATTGATGCAACAAGAGTCATTTATTTGGGGAATTTCTCAAAGTCTTTTCTTCCGGGATTACGTTTAAGTTATATGGTGCTACCTGAGCCCCTTTTAACCCGATATAAAAATCAATTCCAAAATTTTGAAAGTTCCACTTCGATTTTTAGCCAACTAACCATGGCAAAATTTATGGAGAATGGGGAATGGAGTCGACATATTAAGCGGATGCGTCTCGTTTATAAACGAAAAATGACATTCCTCGTTTCTTTATTAAAAAAGCACTTTGGACAAAAGATATCAATTATTGGCGAACAATCCGGTCTGTACGTATTAATTAAGGTATATCTTAAGGTTTCGGAAGAATGGCTAATCGAGCAAGCTTTTCTTAATGGTGTTAGAGTGCGGCCTACTTCAATCTATTTCATAAAAAATCATTCGGATGATCCGATAATAAAAATAGGATTCAGCGGTCTTTCTTTTGATGAAATCGAATATGGTGTACATCTTTTAAAACAAGCATGGTTATGAAAATAAATTTTTTAAGGGATTTAAGAAAGATAAGAAGCAGTTATCGATCAGCGATCTATCTGAGTATGATGAAGTGCAGTCCGAGGACGTCGGCTCTTAGTCGGTAATGGCGCTTCCGCCTTTCTTCCGTGAATTGTTTGAGAGGGCGAGAGGAAGAAGAATCGTAATGAACGCTGGAACTTTCGCAATCTCAGGTGAGTTGGGCAGTCTTTGGAAAAATGTCAGCGATGATAGTTAAAATTTTTTACGAATTATTCTGCGTAGAAAGATGAGAGTTGCTCAAGTTAAGGTTGTAGTTTTCGCAAGCTCAAAACAAAAATCACCTAAAGGAAAACCCTTCAGGTGATTTAACAGTAAATAATATTTGTACGTTCCATTTCTTTATACATGTCTCGTAAATTTTCTCTTAGTTTTATACTATACCGCGTAAGTTTTCCTTATTTAGACGATCAATCCTCTTTTTTAATTAGTGCCTTCGTTTCTACAATCCTCTCTGGATGTGTATACACATTCATTTTATTATTTCGTGCAAAGCCAATTGCGGTTATTCCAAGGTCATCCGCAAGTTCCAAGGCTAAATTCGTTGGGGCAGAAGTAGAAATAATAATCGCAATACCCATTTTGGACACTTTTAAGAGTACTTCTGAAGAGATTCT
>NZ_JBPPZG010000218.1:0-6318 GCF_051918545.1 Pseudogracilibacillus amylolyticus (SeqCode)
CAAGAACAGCAAACATTGGAAGCTGAATTGGAAACGAAAATGGACAGATGGGAAGAACTCTCATTGTTAATAGAAAGTTTTAAAAAATAATTGATTTTGGATCATTTAGTCGTATTCAAGATGATGATAAGGAGTGTTATTTTAATGTTTGAAAGAATTGATACGATATGTTTAACAGTTAGTGACGTCGAACGATCAAGCTCTTGGTACCAAGAAGTATTAGGGCTGAAAGAAGTGTTTAAAGGTGAAGGTTACCGGATTTTAAAAGTCGGAAGTGGTGCAATTCCCTTAACAATAGAAGAAGGAAGTACCTCTTCAAATGAAAATAATACGTATCCTATTTTTTTCACTAAAGAGATAGAAAAGACATATAAGAAACTGAAAGAACAAGGTGTAGATGTTGCGGAATTAATAAATGATGGTGAGAATCACTTTTTTGATTTTTTTGATTTAGACAATAATAAATTGCAAGTTTGTTATTGGCAATAAAATAAAAGATGGGATTTAATTGGTTAGTACGTTTAAGCCAAAATTAATTCCCATCGAAATATTAAAAATTTGTTTTTTCCACCTTTACTTCAGTTGAATTAAAATTTAACTCTGTCCTTCCAATAATTATTTGCTGCAGCTACCGTTTGGAAATTAATTGCAATAACTTGTGAAGCGAAGGCTAAACTGTCCGGGTCTCTTGAATATTTTGGACGCAATTTTTTTCTTATTTGTTCATTAGGTTGAGTGTATTCTACTCCCTTTTGGGCAAGTTTAATTGCTAATTCAAATCCTTCTTGAGGTGTCTTTGTTTTTAAACTATGCAACCATTTATTCATCGGGTTCAACTCCTCTTATTGTCATTTATATTGATAATATATGCCTAGTAAACTAAGAAGTTCTTTATCCACTTGCTAGGACGTCAGCCAAATAATAAATAATTTAGAAATAATCTGACCAACCAAAGTATGATAATTTTAGTATATAAAAATGGCAGCAAGAAGTTAGGGAAAAACTTTTGAATAATTTAAAGGTATGATGAATGTTTCGAATGAATTTTTGTGATAAAATAAACAAACAAACTTAAATTGTTAGGAAGATTAGAAAACTTGGCTTATCGCCAAGCTTTGGCGAAAGCCTTAGTTGCACTTATGCGAGTCAAGAAAGTTTTATACTTTCTTATCTGCCAAAAGAAAGGCTGATGCTGATGGGAAGGTAAAGCAATTTTTTGATTTACATGAATTGGTCTTTATAATTAAACCTATGAGCAGTCATAAACAAGTATGCAAGTATGTTTTGAAAACGAATACGAAAAGAATTGATCCGAAACCAGGAGGTGAATTCCTTGTATCTGACCGATGCAAGGAAACTATTTGGAAATAGTTAATTTACTTTTGGTTGCTATTTTGATATTAATGACAGCCTTCTTTGTAGCGACCGAGTTTGCGATAGTTAAAATACGAGCAACACGAATCGATTATTTAATCGAAACTGGTAATAAAAAGGCTGTACAAGTAAAGAAGATAATTGATAATCTGGATGGGTATTTATCTGCATGTCAGTTAGGAATTACTGTTACTGCATTAGGTTTAGGGTGGCTTGGTGAACCGACAATAATGCGTTTGCTTACACCATTATTTAATGAACTTGCTTTAAATGAAACAATTGCTTCGGTATTGTCTTTTGCGATAGCCTTTTTTACCATTACCTTTTTGCATGTTGTGATTGGGGAATTAGCACCAAAAACAATTGCAATTCAAAAAGCCGAAGAAATAATCTTTTTAATAGCAAAACCATTAATTTGGTTTTATAAACTTATGTATCCGTTTATTTGGTTACTAAATGGATCTGCACGACAGTTTATTCGTTTATTTGGATTTAAACCAATAGCTGAACACGAAGTTGCCCACTCTGAAGAAGAGTTACGATTAATAGTTTCAGAAAGTTACAAAAGCGGTGAGATTAACCAGTCTGAAATGACTTATGTTAATAATATCTTTGAATTCGATGAACGATTAGCAAAGGAAATCATGGTACCACGAACAGAGATGATCTGCTTCTATAAAGAGGACAGTTTTGAAAAAAATATTGAAGTTGTATATGAAGGTCAGTTTACACGATATCCTGTTGCTGATGGGGACAAGGATAATATCATTGGGTTAATAAACATAAAGGAAATGTTTACAGAACGTTTCGATAGAGAAAAACCACCATCAATCGAAAAGTATATCCGGCCAATTATTCACGTTTCCGAAGTAACTCCGATTAAGCAGCTATTACTTAAAATGCAAAAAGAAAGAATTCATATGGCTATTGTAAATGATGAATATGGTGGGACTGCAGGTCTAGTAACAGTTGAGGATGTAATAGAAGAAATTGTCGGGGATATCCGAGATGAATTTGATGTAAATGAGAGTCCGTTAATCGAGAAAAAAGACAATAACACAGTAGTAGTATCAGGTAAACTTCAACTCGAAGAAGTTAATGAATTATTAGGGACAGATTTAAATGATGAGGATATCGATACAATAGGTGGATGGATTTTTGCAAAAAAGCTAGACGCTACTGCCGGAACTGTAGTTGAATATAAAGATTTTCAATTTATTGTTGAGGAAATTGAAGGGTATCAAATAAAGAAAATTATGATTAAAAAACAATAAAATAGTTCTATGTTAAAGTCGCTATTATAAATAGTGGCTTTTTTAACTTTTTGGATGTTCATGTGCAATCGTTTAAACATTGTACTATATGACGTATTCAGTAGATTGCTAAAGATTTTTTTCTAGCGATTAGTTATGAATGTGGTATGTCGTTCACCCGATAACTATTGTAAAAATAAGGGAAGGGAAAATTCAAAGGAGGTAACACTATTAGGTTTTTTTATGATAAGGTTGGAGTAATAAGAATAGTTAAATTGAGAGAGGAGAAATAATGAATACAATAAACTATTCAAAAATTGCTTATAAATACGACAAGAATCAATATAGACGTGAAGAAATAAGATATGAGGCTATTCTAAAGGAGTATATGGATAATAACTGTAAAACTGAGTATCAAGTGTTAGATTTGTCTTGTGGAACAGGCCTTTATCTTGAAAAACAAATTGATTACTTTAAAAGAGATAATATTAAATGGTATGGTCTTGATGCTTCTAAAGAAATGTTGGATATAGCTAAAAAAAGATTAGAGAGAGTTTCTTTAACTTATGGTTATGCTGAAGAAATGTCCTATCAATCTGGAATATTTGATTTTATTTCCAATAATTATGCATTCCATCATTACAAAAATAAAAGTCAAGCATTAGATGAGGTTTATCGTGTGTTAACAGATGGAGGAATTTTTAAACTACATAATATTGCTATTCATAAAATGAAAAAATGGTGGTTGTATCACTATTTTCCAACTGCCTATTATGAAGACTTAAAAAGATTTTGGAATATTGAAGTTATTTTTAACGAGTTAACAAAAAGAGGTTTTGAAGTAGAGATTCAAATCGAGTATCAAATGACTAACATAAAGGTAGCTGACTATTTACAGCATGTTTTGAACAAAGACATTTCAATTCTAAATTTAATAAATGATAAAGATTATGAAGCTGGCTTGGAAAGGATTCATTACGATGTAACTAAGAACCCCGACAAGACTATTGTAAATGACTTTGCGGAGTTGTTTTGTATTGCAGAGAAACTATAATCGTCATACAAATCTATATTTAGTTGTACACGTTATAAAACGTATTCATTTTTGCTTGATGACGAACATATGCTTAAGAGTTTAGATAAGATTGTTAAACTTGGAGTGTAAATTTTGCAGAATAGAGCTTAATAGAGACTGTTATATATTTTATTTGGATTTACTATGCTTATGTTTTTTTCTACTTTCAAAACAATCCAATTGTAGTAACAGCTATCATTATATGCGTTGTTTAATATGGATTTAGTTTTATCAGTTATGCTCATGATGGTTAGTTGGAAGCCTTTTGTGCACCAGATCAAGGTTTTAAAACAAAGGATAAGACGATTATTGTGAATAGAGGACTAGGTAATAGTTTTATTCCTTTAAGGATTTTTAATAGTCCCTATTTGAAGCACATTAAAAAGGTATAGGGAGGAGTTCACTACTTTGAGCGAACAATTAAGGAAATCATCAAGCGACAAAGTTTTATCTGGAGTGTGCGGAGGGATAGCCGAATATTTCAGTATTCCGTCTTACGCAGTTAGATTAATATTCATTTTCATTCCAGCAAATCTAGTCATATATTTGATACTTAGTTTCACACTACCTGAGAGTCCGCTGACATTATAAAAAAATTTGAACAGGGGATGAGAGAATGATACTTTATTTAATTAACAGTATCCGAACGAATAATTTTACTGATGAACAAGTGATGGGAAAAATCAAAACAATGTGGGAAGAAGCCTATCGAAATATTGGCCAATATAAACATAATATTTATGGTGTTTACTACGACTATGAAAGTGATTATAGAGGGGACTATTCATTAAGCGTTGCTATTGAAGACGAGTTTGAAGATTCTTTTGTCGAAATCCCTACAAATAATGAATATGAAATTTTTAAAGTCGATACTACAGATGAACAAGGCATCCTAAATATTTGGAATAAAATATGGGAACAGGAAGAAGCAGGTTCGTTAGAAAGAGCTTATTCTTTTGATTTTGAAAAATACCTTCCAAATGGAGACATAGAGATACATATTGCAATAAAGTAATTGCTTTTTCGGAGGTTAGGATGAAAAAGGTTATAAATGCCTATACATTTTTAAGTATAGAAAAAACGGAAAGTACGATAATCCAGAGATTTTTTCAAGGTAATCGTACTTTCTGTTTTTGCTAATTTCTTACTAATAATTTTATTCCGCTGCCATTGCTTCTGCTTTCGTTTGTTGGACAGTACCAAATGGATGTTCAGGTGGTGCATAAATTGTATATAATTTAAGAGGCTCATTTCCTGTATTTGTTAGGTTATGCCATGTTCCTGCCGGTACCATGATCGCATCATCCTCACGAACTCTTCGTTGAAAAGTTAGATTATTTCTAGAATTACCCATTTGGACAAATCCTTGTCCTTCTTCAATTCTGAGAAATTGATCGGTATTTGGATGTACTTCTAAACCAATATCTTCTCCCACATCGATACTCATTAATACCACTTGTAAATGATCCCCAGTCCATAAAGCTGTTCGGAATGCACGATTCTGTTCCGCAGCGTTCTCAATATTAACGACATATGGTTCTTTTCCGTGGTCTCTTAATTGAATCCAATTATGATCATTTCTTTGCGGCCAATAATTATTTCGGCTATTTTCCATACTTTGGTACATTAGCTGTCTCTGACAGTTGCACATTGGCATATAACCGTAATATGGGTCTGGAGCATAATACATTTTTTAATCAATCCTTTCTAAGATATAGATATATTTTATGTACTATGTATAGGAAAGGTGAATCGCCTAAGGGTTGTGAAATATTCGAGTACATCTTTGCTCAATTTGAGATAAGCGCAGGTTAAAAAAATTAAGATTTTCACGTGCAAATGAATGTGAATAATAAATTTCACATCTTAATGCTTCGGAGCACGATCCATGAGCCTACGTGGGAAAACTTCATAATTGAAAAAAGCGAAGTAGCATGATATATTAGATAATAGATTTTTTAATGGGCATTTATGTATAACCTCAAAAATATGGTTTGAGGGTCTCTACCAGGAACCGTTAAATCCTGACTACAAAAAATATCAATTTGTAGTTGGGTTTTTTTATGCTTTTTTATTCGATTTATGGGAATGTTATAACATTATATAGAAATTTAATGATAGTAGGATTTGGGGGAATTTTTATGAACTTTAAAGTTATTATATTGGCAATAACTGCAGTTACAGTTGGATTGGTGGAATTAATTGTAGGAGGAATTTTGCCAATTATCGCTTCGGATTTAAATATAACAATTGGTACTGCAGGACAACTAATTACAGTTTTTGCACTTGTTTATGCTATTTCAGGTCCTGTACTTTTATCTATAACGGCGAAAATCGAACGAAAAAAATTATATCTTATAGCTTTAACTATATTTTTTCTAGGAAATTTAATGACTTATATTAGTCCGAATTTTACTTTAGTAATGATTGCTAGAATAATTACAGCGATGAGTGCAGCTTTAGTTATTGTACTTTCATTAACGATAGCCCCGAGGATTGTGGAACCCGCTCATCAAGGAAAAGCAATTGGTTTAATCTATATGGGAATAAGTTCATCTCTCGTGTTAGGAGTTCCTATTGGTATTTTACTTACAAATGCGTTCGGTTGGCGTTCGG
>NZ_JBPPZG010000219.1:0-6284 GCF_051918545.1 Pseudogracilibacillus amylolyticus (SeqCode)
TTTAGTAACGTGACTGAAAAAGACCGGCGACCACTATCACGTCTTGTTCCCCAAAATTACCAACTTCCGCTCATAACTGGGATGGTAACTATTTTGCTCATGCTTTTAGCCTTATCTTTATATTAAAATCGAAACAGTGACTCCCATTGCGTGAGCGAACTTAATCTCCCTTCCAATTGTTGTAAACTAGCACAATATTCCAGGTCATCTATTTCAAATTAATTCAGCTGATTATCTGGGGTAATGCGCTATTATTTTCACTTTATTTCATATGTGAAAAAGAATATGCACTCTATTTCTCTACTATTTCACATTAGCGTTGCATAAATGAAAATAAAATTTGTCAAGTAATTTTGCTTAGAAAGTTAATTATCATTTATTCCGAATCTTGGTAACTTAAGCTTTAAATCCATGAAAAAACCCCTTATAATTGGGATAGGTAGTTCTGTCCAAATCCCAAATTATAAGGAGGCAATATGGACAAGAATACCACAAAATCCACAATAAATGAACTGTTAAAAATACTAGATGAAGAAAAATTTCTTAAGGTCATCAACGTTTCAAACATTGACCACTACATCAAAAAGTTTACGGCTTACAATTTTCTTCAGCTGTTTATTATTGCCCAGGTGAATGAGGCAGAAAGTTTGCGAGATTTATCTAAACGAACGAAAGATCAGGAAGAAATACAAACATTCATTGATATAGATTCCATCAGCTCATCGCAGCTTTCCCGTAAACAAAGTGCTTTATCATCGCAGCTATTTGAAAAAGTGTTTCGTCACCTTGTTTTTGAAATACAAGCACGAATGAAAAACAAGGCAATTTTACGGGATATTGGCAAGTTGTTAGTCATTGATTCCTCAACGATATCCATGGGTTTAAGTCAGTATCCTTGGGCAACTTTTCGAAAAAAAAAAGGCTGGTGTTCGAATTCATCTGAAAGTTGTCGTAACGAAGGATTTGACTATCCCGGATAAAGCTGTCCTTTTACCTGCAAAGCATGCAGATCGTACCCAAATGAATGAGTTAATCGACATCGACTCGAACGCCATTCACCTGTTTGACCGGGGGTATAATGACTACAAACAATTTGATAAACTGTGTTTCGAGGATGTTCTATTTATCACAAGAATAAAGAAAAATGCTGAAATTGAAGTTCTTTCTGTACAGGTACCAGACTTAGAAAACAACATTTTTCTGGACCAAGAAGTTTGCTTGGGAAACACTCAAAATGGAACCAAGATGACCCATCCGTTACGTCTTATTAAGACAAAAGATAGCGAAGGCAATGTTGTAATCCTTATTACAAATTGCTTTGATATGTCTGCCAAAGAAATTGGGGATCTCTATCGTTATCGCTGGAAAATCGAAACATTCTTCAAATGGATGAAACAACATTTAAAACTAAAATCATTTTATGGTAAGAGTGAAAACGCCGTATATACACAGATTTGGATCGCATTAATTACGTACTGCTTAAAGGTTTTACTGCAATTGAAATTCAATCATGAAGGTCCTTTATTGGAATTGACGCGAAGCCTTCGTAATCTCCTATTTAAACCGTTAGATGCGTTTATCCGTTCCCTTTTCAGGAAGCCAACACGAAAGTCGAAAGGTCGCAGAAAACAGGATTGGGAGACTGAATTTCAATGGCTAGTAAACCAATACGAAAGAGGCGAGGTGGAACATCTTAACGAATTGTTTACGATCCTATCTTCATTTAATCAACAATTGAAAATAATCAAAAAGTGATTATTGCAGATGAATTGAGCCACGAGTGCGGAGTTTTGAGCCAGTGATTGCGGAAGAAAGAGCCACTCTCGGCGGACTAGAGAGCCCAGCTTATAGAAATGGAAGAGCCTCCTGTATAATTGAGACTGCATGCCAATATGCATGACTCTATTATACAGGAGGTTTTTTTGTGATTAATTATCGTAAGATTCTGGAACTGTATTTTGAGGATGTCAGTCAGAGAACAATAAGTTCAAGTACGGGCCATTCAAGAAATACAGTCTCCAACGTCGTTCGTAAAGCCAAGAAACTTGGCTTAGAAAGTTTGGACGACACCATGACCAATCCGTGGCTGGAATCGTTTCTTTTCCCAGAGAAACAAGCTATCGAGAAAGGTTACTTTCCCGTCGATTGGGAGAAGGTTCATAAAGAATTACAGAAAAAGAATATCACTCTAGCTTTATTGCATAAAGAATATGCAGATGAAGCTCGTGAAGGCGGCAAGATACCTTATGCTTATCGTACTTTTACCGAGAACTACGGAAAGTATGCCAAAAAGCATAAGCTAACGATGCCTATTCGAAGAAAACCAGGTGAAATTATGGAAGTAGATTGGGCTGGTTCCACGCTGGAAATTAAAGATCGCTCTACTGGCGAGATTTTATCTGCGTATGTATTTGTAGCTACCTTGCCTTACAGCCAATTGAGTTATGTCGAGGCATTCTTAGATATGAAGTCCGCAAACTGGCTGACGGCTCATATTCACGCATTTGAATATTTTGGAGGTGTTCCTGAAGTATTAGTTCCAGATAATTTAAAGACCGGAGTGACAAAAGCTCTTAGAAGTGAACCTCTTTTAAATGAAGCCTATCGTGAACTGGCTGATTACTATCGTACAGTTGTCGTTCCAAGTCGTGTTCGTAAACCAAAGGATAAACCGAGTGTCGAGGGTTCGGTTGGACATGTATCAAGACAGATTATTGCTTCTCTAAGAGACTATCAGTGTTTTCATCTGGAGGACTTAAATCAACAGATTTTTAGAAAGTTGGAGGATCTTAATACGCTCGATTTCCAAAAGCGTCCGGGCTCAAGAAAAAAAGTGTTTGAGGAAGAAGAGAAATCCTATCTTCAAGCTCTTCCTCAAACTAGATACAAACTTACAGAATGGAAAATAGCAAAGGTTCAACTGAACTACCACATCCAAGTTGAACGCATGTATTATTCCGTTCCATATGACTATGTCCGTGAATCTGTCGATGTTCGACTGACTACGGATCTAATTGAAGTGTACTTCAAAGAAACAAGAATTGCATCCCACAAACGATTGAAGGGAGAAATTGGTCAGTATTCTACGAACACTGATCATATGCCAGATAATCACCGATTATATCTAGAACATAATCCGGAAAACAATAAAAAGTGGGCAGAATCTGTAGGCCCTTCTATGACACAATTTGTTTCTTATATCTTAAGAAATAACATAGAAAAAAAGCACTAAACATCTTGAGTACATTACGGAATCTATCAACCAAACATTCGAAGGATGATTTAGAACAAGCAACACAAACTTTACTCGATATATCAACGAATCCAACGGTTTCTGTTTTAAAAAGCATACTCGATCGTAAAAAGAAGCAACAGAATAATAAAAAGGAAGATAGAAATAATCTTCAAACTCAGAAGGAAGATTATGGCTTCGTACGTGGAGCTAAATACTTTGGGAGGGATAGTAAATGATGAACGAAGAAACATTACGCAAATTAACTGAAATGAGAATGGGAGCAATGGCAGAGCTATATCAACAGCAGTATCAAAATAGAGAATATAATGATATGGATTTCGACGAGCGTTTTAATTTATTGGTAGATTATGAGTATGATCGCCGTAAAACGAATAAACTAGAGCGTTTAATAAAACAGGCAACATTCAACGACCCGACTGCAGCTATTGAGGATATAGAATATCATCCTGACCGTAGGTTAGATAAGAACTTAATCTTAGAATTAGCAACGGAAAATTATATTCAAAATCACCATAATATCATTTTGATGGGGGCTTCAGGGAACGGGAAAACATGGATATCAAATGCCTTTGGAATTCAAGCGTGTCGGCAGTTTTATAAAGTGAAGTATATTAGACTACCAGAGTTACTTGACGAATTAGCTGTTGCGAAGTATGAAGCCGATGGCAGTTTCCGAAAGCTAATCCAAAAATATAAGAAGATCGACTTATTGATTCTCGATGAATGGTTATTAACCGAACTATCAGAGGAGAATGTACTTCATGTATTTGAAATAATTGAAGCAAGACTAAAGCGAACATCCACGATATTCTGTTCTCAATTCTCACCTGAAGGATGGCATTCTAAGTTAGGACAAGCACAGATAGCCGATGCGATTTTAGACCGCATTGTGCATGATTCTTACAAAATACTAGTTGATGGGGAAGTTTCAATGAGAGAGCGTCACGGATTGGCAGTATCTCGGTAAGTCCTGAAAAAGTAGAGGCTCGGTTCTATTGATTTAAATAGTAGCGTAGCTATTGGAGACTTAAATGTTTCCAATAGCTGTTTATACTTCAACACTACTGGCTCTCGGCTCCGCACTTACTGGCTCTATTATCCGCAAATGGTGGCTCAAAAGACTGCACAGCTGGCTCAATCCGTCCGCAATACTCAAAAAGTGGATGAGAACTACCGTTTAGGTTTTTTTCCGCATAATAACACGTCCTTTTGTATAGATTTGGATTGGTACCTTAATCATAACAAAAGTCTAGTGTTTATGCGGTTTTTTGCGCCTTAATTATCCTTTTAAAATACATTTATTATTGATTTTTCAAGGTGCGAAACTCAAGTAATCACTCCACAACCTATAATTTGTTACTGGCATTTTCTACTATTGGTTAAACGGTGAAGGCAGTTAAACTAATAAAGTTCAATTTGTTATACACTGAAACAGTAGCTCATCTTAGTATTTTGACACACGTGAGAACTTTAATCGTAATTGCAAGACAAATAGCTTAGTCCCATTTCGAACTAAGCTATAACATTTATTCCCGCTTCAAATAATTCTCTAGTTTCTTAGCACAAATCATTATTGAGCTTTCCCTAGATAGATAACAAAGAACTTACTTCATTTATAAAATACTTTACTTTCCCATTGTCACTTGGCTTAATAACATTAGTGAATTGAATGTCCCAGATTAAATCTGTGCCAAATAAACTATTTACTTCATTTAAAAACATTTTTTGGATTTTCCCTTTAATATGTTCCTTACTAGTTGTTTTCAATACTAGTTCTACCCTAAATAAAGAATAATGCTTTTGAGTAACTTGAAATTGTAGAATGGCATCATTTAAATCTTGATTAATTTTTGAAACAATGTAATAAAACTGACTTGAATTGAATCGTTTTCCATTATTTAAAATAGCATAATCTACAGTTCTACCAAAGTTTAAATTTATAATGGGTGAGGTATTTCCACATTTACACTTGGAATCATAGTCAATTACCCCTAAATCACCGGTTGAATATCGAATCAATGGCATTGCAAAGTTGTTTAAAGTAGTTATTAATATCTCACCATAATCTGTCGTATCATTGGAGTTTCTTTGACTTTTAACCGCTTCTACAATTACATTGTCCTCCAAGCAGTGAAAACGTCCTGCTGGACATTCTAAGGAGATACCGTAAGATTCAGCAGTACCGTAATTATCTATAACTGGGCAGCCAAAACATTCTTTTATTTTATCTTTTATAGGCTGTGTGACGAATTCACCAGCTAACTCTATATATTTTATACTTGGTGGTACTTGTAAGTTATTTTTTAGAATAAAATTAGAGAACAGATAGATAGCGCTAGCCGGACCAAATATCCATTCAACCTTAAAATCTAAGAGTTTTCTATAATAGACATTCAAGTCTTCATCGTTTAATGCCAGTAGACTTAAAGAGATTGTATTCTCATCCCTAAAAAACATCTTCTTATTAATTATCTTACCCTTGTCACGAGTAAATATATGAAATACCGCCTTTAGACTATCGGGTGAAACACCGTAGATCCGGCTTCTAATTTTCCAAAGTGAGAAACCAGCTCTGATAATATCTTCCTTACTCTTAAATATTTCTAGTGGTGTTCCGGTAGTACCGGACGTATATAAGCGGAGCAATTTATCTTTTTCATACTGATTTGATAGAAATTCAGTTGGACTTTTTAAGATATATTCTTTTTTTAATATTGGAATATCATTGAGACTTTTCACATCATTTTTTTGGAATAATTTCCTATAGTAAGGTACTGTTCTTCTAGCATGACCTAAAATTTCTTCTAACTTAGCACTCATATATTACATCCTTTAATATGTTTTTCCGAATATTTTTTCACTTGTATAGATACCACCTCTTGGATCTAACCTTAAACTTAAATTTTCATCGTATTTACGGAATACCTTTATAAAATAGGGTCAACACCAAAACCAATGGTTGATATTGATAGGTAAATATGGTAATGGTGCTAAATAAATGAAAAACATCTGCCTCCCTGTTATTCTT
>NZ_JBPPZG010000220.1:0-6249 GCF_051918545.1 Pseudogracilibacillus amylolyticus (SeqCode)
CCCCGGAATTACAACAGCTATCCTGGACAGGATTTTACATCGTGCAGAAGTTATTCATTTCCGGGATGATGACAGTTACAGAATGAAACATCGTTCTTCCATTTTTATGGAAAAAAGTGTCCAGAATTAATTAGCAAAAAGTGTCCATTTTCACTTGACGGTTACAGAAAATCAAAGTTATGAAAAGCAATTAAGATTTTATACTTTAGATAGAATTAAAAGGGTTTTAAATACACTAGTTTTATCAATAAAAAGTAGAGTAAAAGATAATTTGAAAATAACTATTTATCACTCTAAAGAATTAGATATTGGTTCTAAATTGTTTTTAGATATACTGATTAAAAATAACATAGGTTCCGTCACTTATAATCTAATTTAACCACTTGCATGTCCTCATCGGATATAGTTGAAGAAAAAGTTAAAAAAGCTTTTTTATCAAGGGACAAAAATAAAATACATAACTTAGCATTACAATTTTTATCTGTTGGAGATGCATGGACAAGTATAAAACTTTTAAATAGAATTTTAAGCATTGAAATTAGTGATGAGTATTTCTATGACCTAGGCATAGCTTATTCACAAATTGGCGAAACAGAAACAGCTGAATTTTATCTAAACCAAAGCAAAAGATATGGAAATATAAAAAGAGTTATTGATTCTAACTATGTTTTGGCAATGTTATATGCACGTCATCACCCGAAATATTTGCAATCTATTAGTAAAGCGGAGGAATTACTAAATGAAGCGTATAATGCTTTTCAGAACAATGAACCTAGTTTCCACAAGATATTTAATCGAAACGGCTATGCTTTAATACTCTATAGGAAAGGTAAAATAGAAGAAGCGATAGGAATTTTACTTGATGGTATAAGTAAATTACAACAAAGCAAATTGTCTGATGTTGATAACGGCTTACATGAGAGTGTATTAACCTATAATTTGGCTCAATGCTATGTAAATTTGAATATGTTTGAGGAAGCTAGTTCAGCTTTTGAAAAATTAATAAATATGGATCCATATTATCCAGAAAACCATTTGGAGTATGCCAAATATTTAATAAATAATGAAAAGTATAATTTAGCATATAAACATTTAACGTATGCAAAAGATCTAAATCCATATATTCCTGAGACTTATTCTTATTTAGGTCTTTATTATTTATCGCAAGATAATCAAATCCAATTAGCACAAGAAAATTTCAAAAATGCATACATACTTTCAAATAAAAGTTACGAGTATTTATACGATTTAATTTATACTCATACTTTAGAAAACGATTATGAGAAATGTTATAAATTAATTAAGGATCATCCTTATAATTTGGAGGATGAATTAATTGAAGATTTTTATGTAAATATTTCAATTATTAAAGCCGAATGTTTACTAAATATTAAATCAGAAGAAGAAGCGGCAACAGTGTTAAAGCTAGCACTTAAAAAGTATCCAAGAAATAAACTTTTGTTAGAAAATGAAAAAATATTATGTAAGGAGATTCTATGAAAAATCTTGTTTATACAATGAGGAAATACCCATCTGCTAGAGCCTTCTTAATATTTAGTGTTTTATTTTACTTGAGCATGGCAGTTTCAAAAACCGTTCATGCACTGTGGTTTGATGAACAAAATGCACTAACATTCTATGGTTTTTCTTATACAATGATGGCAATTGCGGGTGCATTGTCTTTTATTACCGGAAAAATTGGAGATATCGTATCACCTAGTTTTGCACTTAGGCTAGGAGTTTTTGTCTATGCAATTGGCCTGTTTTTAAGAATATTTACAAATTCACTCATCATTGCAGGGGTTTCTGGTTTTATCGCTGGATTAGGGGCTTCATTAGTAATTGTTTCCATGAGATATTGGATTCTTTCAATAGGAGATGAAGAAAATAGAGCAGCTATTGTTTCTTTAAAAGAGACGGGAAGTAATACTGGCACTGCAGTAGGGGCATCATTAGCTGGAATACTTACTCTGTTATTATCTTATATCTTTAAGAATCCAATAGTTACAGTGTTAATTATTTCTTCTGTCTTATGCTTATTTACTATGTTATTCGTGCCGAAATTACATAAGGATAAGGAAAGCTCTGATAAAGATAAAGAGAAATTGAAAAAATACGTTCCAAAACGGTTAATTACAGGAGTTATTTTCTTCGGTGTAATTACAGGTCTATCAGTTAGTTTATTTACTCCATTTTTCCCAGTAATATTAAAAGAACAAGGTGTTCCAGTAACTTTAATAGGATTGTACATTGCGTTGATAGGTATTAGTTCTATCTTATTTGCTCCTTTATTTGGAGATAATGAAGTTAATAAGAGAAAAAGTAAGCTGTTTTTTTGGTTCGAATTACTAGTAGGAGTTTTAACACTTTTGTTTTTGTTTAAGTTACATTATCTAATCGTTCCATTTATTATTATCATAAGAACACTTTTTATTACAGGTTCAGTTATTTGTCAGGAATTGATGGAGTTAAATATGTATCCAAAATACGCAATAGGCATGTTATTTGGATTATCACAATCCTCTTTTTTTGTTGGAGATGCAATCGGTGGATCTATTGGAGGTATTCTATTTAGCATCAACTTAAATTATTCCTTAATGGTGTGTTCACTTTTGATATTATTTAATGCGTGCATTTTTCCGTTGTTTTATAATTTTATATTAAATAAACGCGAGTCAGGTGAAGTCCATGAAGTTTTATAATGATAAGAATATGTTTTTTGAACCAATACTGTTAACAATTACATCAGAAAATCAAGCTTTATTTTTAAATGATAATGATATTTCTTTATCGGATGGTACCAAATTATTAACATTTAATGATATGTTTAAAGCCTTAATAGCACTGAAAACTAAACCTTTATTTTACACTATTTGGTTGAATCAAATTAGCGGTATTATATATATTAAGAAATATAATACCAATTTTGAAGAACTAGATTCAAATTTTTTATGTTTTAATGAAGAAATAAACATTACTGAAATTGAAAATGTATTTTTAGATTCTTTTGAGAATAATTTATATTTAGTTGTCTTGACCGAAAAAAACACATATATACTCATTAAGATTACTGAGGAGCTAAAATATACATTAATAAAAAATATAAAAAAAGATATTGAATTAATAAATATAGAAACTATCTCGACACATAGTTCAAATTGGTTAATGACAACTCAGAGACCAGGAACAGGATTATCGGCAACCGTAGTTGGTAATAAAGAGAAGGTAATTATAGATAAGTATCATTGTTATTACCGTGAATACGTTGTTTATTCACTTGAAAAAGAAAATACTGAGGAAGTCATAGTAATGAATATCTCTACTTTTGAAGAAGTATTAAAATTTGAATTTGAAGAGCCAATCATTACTGTAAAGATGCTTGACAACAATAAATTAGTTTGCTTATTGAATAAGGAAGGTCTTATTGAAATGGCAATACTTAATATCATTTCAAAAAGAATTATTAAATCAATTCAATTTAGATCTAATATTGAATTACATTCACAGGTTTCCGATAAGATTTTGATAAAAAATACTAGTCTATCTAATGGGATAAGTTGGGGTTATATTAACAAAGATTCACAAATTAAATTTCCTGTTAAAACATTAAAGAGTGTTGATTTTATCAATGTGAAATATATTCAAACCCCTTCTTCGTGTATATTGTTTGAACCCAAAAATAATGAAATAAACAGGATTATAATATCTATCCATGGGGGACCTGAGTCATTTGAATTTGATGAATTAAGATATAACGGAATTTACAGGGAGTTTGTATACGCTGGGGTTCTTGTCTGTGTATTGAATTATAACGGTTCAGCCTATAGAACATTAAATACAAGAAAATCTGTTTGGAAGAATTGGCATGTTGTTATTAAAGAAATATTAGAATGTAGTAAATTTCTTGAAAATGAATATTTAATTCCTAGAAGTAAAATAACCTTATTAGGAGTGAGTTTCGGTGCCACACTAGGCTTAATTACAGGTGTCATGACTAATAAGAACTTCGAAAAAATTATAGCGATAGCCCCCTTAATGAACTTAAAAAATCATGTAAATAAGCTTGAATCAAAAGAGTTAATTTGGTTTAACAGCAGATTTAATAATTTCGAGATAAACAAAATGTTTAATTATAGGTTTTTCCAAAACGATAATACCAACACTATATATTTAATTCAAGGTAATATGGATTCTGTACTTGATTATAACGAAACACTTCTTGCATATAAATCTGCTAGAATTAACAAAATGAACTGGAATTTAATCACAGAGGAAAATGGAGACCATGTTCCAAGTAACATAAAACAGAAAAAAAGACGCTATCAATATATATATCAATGTTACTTTAACAAATAAAAATTTAAAGAGAAAGATTGTAATGTATTAAATTTCCTTGTAATTTGCTTCGCTCAAGGCACAAAGCCGCATGAAATTAAATTTTGCAATCGACGGTTATTACTACAGAGCAAACCGGTAAAATTGCGGTTATTAAACAACATTATGAGGATATACTGGAACGTAAAAAGGATTTGACACCGATCCATTTCCTTGCCGTGCCTACATGGAAGAAATCAATCTACTTTTAACTGTTCCGTCCATCAAAGACGCCTTTACAGCCATTGCCATTATTTCAGAAATTGGCGTCAATATGGACGTGTTCCCGACAGCAAAGCATTTATGTTCTTGGGCAGGGCTAACACCTACGAATAACGAAAGGTGAGTATTTCGGACAGAATGAGCCAGCCGTGCGGAGTTTTGAGCCACTGTTTGCGGACACTAGATCAGTGAATGCGGAGGGAAGAGCCACTCATTATTAAAGAAAGAAATGCACACAGTCATTGAAACAGTTTTACTCTTTCCAATAGCTGCTGATTTCACCTTAATTGTTTATCTTCTAATCGGTTGTCAATAATCTTAATTGCCCAGCTGACAAGTTCTTCAAAGTATAAATCTTCCTCCTCAATCCATATACAGGGGGTAATAACCTGTCTACTATTTCTTTCATTACTCCTTCTGGTAAATATCTGTGAAAAAAATACTTAGCTATACGGTTTTCCACTTCTATTGGAATCATTACCTTACCCCCATGACGTTCTCTCATCGAACTTCACGATCTACTAAAATTTTATAGGAATCATGAACAATACGATCAAGAATTGCATCAGCTACCTGTGCTTGACCTAGCTTCGAATGCCACCCTTCCGGTGAAAATTGAAAACATAATATAGTGGATGCTCTCTTTGATTACAGCCACCCAAATGTACCAGCCTTGCCATTGTTTTTACCAGGGAGTGACAAGGATTTTACCACCCTTTGCCAACCTGTTTACCAATATATAAATAATTGAGTATTTAGGATTATGGAATGGAAATGAACTAGCTGCGCAGAGTTTAGAGTTAATGATCAATAAACCACTGAATAATAAACAGCCATTGGAATATTGTTGTTCCAATGGCTGTTTGTTCTATCTAAATTTTTTCTCTTTTAAATGCTTATCAATAATCTCAATAGCTAAATTAACGAGTTCATCATGGTTTAAATTCTCTTCCTTCATCCATATGTAGGAACTTAATAGTTTATCCTCCACATTCATCATAACTTCTTCGGGTAAATACATGTGAAAAAAATACCTTGCTATACGATTTTCTACTTCTGATGGAATCATTTAGATCTCCCTATTCCATGACGTTCTCTCATCGAAACTTCACCATCAATCAAAATTTGATAGGAATCATGAATGATTCGGTCAAGGATAGCTTCTGCAATGGTTTCATTTCCTAATTTCAAATGCCATCCACTTGGGTCAATCTGCGAACAGAAAATAGTTGAAGCTGTCTTATGACGGGATTCTGTGATTTCTAGTAAGATTGCGGCTTCATCAGTTGATAAATTTGTAAGTAACCATTCATCTTATGAAATGTAATTTATTATGCAAAGTCAGACACTGAAAGGACGATTTCAACGTCTATTTGAATAATCCACTTTACATAATAAAAATTTTAGCTGATGCTTTTCAGATATTGTTCGCCCTAAATAAATTATTTCAGCCAATCTAATAGAACTTCTTTATCATCAGTGGTCAACGTTTCTTGTGGAAGAACATTATTACTTGCTTCTTCAATTGCTTTGCGCTTCAATTCCAGATTAGATTTTGCATAGATTTCCGTTGTCGGTAAGCGTAAAATAGTTCCCACATTTTCACTGTAGTTCATTCATGTGATAATCTTCATAGAAAATGATTTGGAGGTT
>NZ_JBPPZG010000221.1:0-6216 GCF_051918545.1 Pseudogracilibacillus amylolyticus (SeqCode)
TGCATTGTTCAACCTTCGCTCATTAACATTGGATTATAAAGTAGATCAAGTTCAAGGAAATGATTATTATTTTATTGCTACTCAAGATGGATATGATGCAAGCAGGATTCTTAATGATACATTTTTGGAAGAAATGAAACAAAAAACAAGCGGAGACTTAGCAGTTGCAGTTCCTCATCAGGATGTTCTTATTTTAGCGGATATTCAAAATGACATTGGATATGATGTTTTGGCTCAAATGACGATGAAATTTTTTGCAGAAGGTCGGATTCCGATTACTTCTCTTCCTTTCATTTATGAAGATAAAAAATTGGAGCCGATTTTTATCATGGCGAAAAATAAACCGAGGAATAATGATTAGAAAACTTGGCGTGCGTTAAAAAACATGCCCTCTTCACTAGGGGTAAGCGTGATGTTAGGCAGAGAGCCTGTTCTTAGCGGCCTTCCTAAAGAGCCGTAACTGGCGGTGACTAGGTGATGTTGCATTTATGCTTTATTAAGTGCAAGCCTTTATGGCGAAAGCCAAAGTTGCCAAAAAATGATATTATCATTAAATAAAGATAACGTCTGCCCAAAAAGTGAAAAAACTGTTAAAATAGAAAGTACGAGTACGATAATCACTAAAGCAGGTGAACATGGATGTGGAAACAGTGGAAGAAAAAAGTAAGCAACTTTTTCTTTGAGGAGATTGTTATAGAAGAGGAAGACGAAGGGATAGAACAAGAACCAAATAAACAAAATGTAAATACACGTGATGTGAATACAAAAATAGCCTATCAATATCCTAAAGATCAAGATACTCCTTTTCGTTTCCCGGTGATCCCAGATGAAAATAAATTAGAAAAACAATCCAAAAACAACAAAATAAGGCGCAGAAAAACGGCATCTCCTTATCAGAAAAAAAATAATGAAACAGATCCACTTATTTATGGATATAAAAGAAATAAATTTGGAAATGAGCTTGAAGAAGTTCCAGCTTATTTACGGAGAAGAAAAACAAATCCAGAAATATCTAATCCGAAAAAAAAGATTACAGAAACCAAGCCAAAAGAAAATATTGTCAATCCGCTGGCAGGATCTACGAGACCAGAAGAACTAGATCGGATTTTTCGAAAACGGGATAGAGTTTTTGAAGAAGAGGTTGTGAAAGAAGAAACTATTGAAGTTAAATCAGTCAGTAAAGAACCTACTCATTTTGAACAAAAAAGTGAGCAGTCAGATGTTACCGACATACCAGAATTCTCAGAGCAAAATGATAGAAAGAATACCGAGCATGATTTGCTTCATCATCAAAATCTCGACATAATTGAAGACATTCAACAAGACTTACATCAACAAGAGGACGATGATATTCAGATCGAAATTAATGAGGACTTAGAAATAGAGCCTGATATTCCTAATTATTTATTAAATGATCGGGTAGAACCAAATGAAGATGATTCAAAATGGTTACAAGAACAGCAATCATTGTTAGAACAAACACTCTCTCACTTTAATGTTAATGCGAAAATCGTTAATATAACTCAAGGACCATCTGTTACCCGGTTTGAAATACAACCGGAACTTGGGGTTAAAGTTAGTAGAATTCGTAATTTAGCCGATGATATTAAGTTAAATCTTGCAGCTAAAGACATTCGAATTGAAGCACCAATACCTGGGAAAAACACAGTCGGTATTGAAGTACCGAATCAATTTCCTCATGTTGTGACGTTACAGGAAATAATTGAGACAGAAGAGTTTGAAAGAGAAATTTCACCACTTACTATTGCGCTGGGACTCACTATTGAGGGTAAACCACTCATTTCAAATATCGGTAAAATGCCACATGGTTTAATAGCAGGAGCTACAGGCTCGGGGAAAAGTGTTTGTATTAACGCAATTTTATTAAGTCTATTGTATAAAGCTAAAATAGATGAAGTAAAACTTTTATTAATTGATCCGAAAATGGTCGAACTAGCTCCGTACAATGGGATACCTCATCTTGTCGCTCCAGTAATAACAGACCCTCAAGCGGCTACGATGGCGTTAAAATGGGCTGTAAATGAAATGGAAGAGCGATATGAAAAATTTGTTGAAACTGGAGTAAGAAATATTGAAAAATATAACGAACGGATGAGAGAGCATAAAAAAGAAAAGATGCCTTATTTAGTCATTGTCATTGATGAGCTTGCAGATTTAATGATTGTTTCGCCACAAGAGGTAGAAGATGCTATTTGTCGAATTGCCCAAAAAGCCAGAGCTTGTGGAATTCATTTGCTTCTCGCTACACAGCGACCTTCCGTAGATGTTATAACCGGGTTGATTAAAGCGAATATTCCTACGAGAATTGCATTCAGTGTTTCATCGCAAGTAGATTCTCGAACAATAATCGATACGAATGGGGCAGAAAAATTACTCGGAAAAGGGGATATGCTCTTTATCGAAAACGGTGGTGTGAAGAGACTTAGATTGCAAGGCCCTTTTGTCTCAGATGAAGAGATTGACCGAGTTGCAAATTATTTACGCTCTATCGGCAAACCGAATTATTTATTTGAGCAAGAACAATTGCTTATTGAAGTAGAAAATGAAGATGAAGATGAAGATGAATTATTAAATGAAGTGATTTCTTTTGTCGTGCAACAAAATCAAGCAAGTACATCCTTATTGCAAAGAAGGTTCAGAATAGGGTATAATCGAGCAGCACGGCTAATTGACGCATTACAAAGTAGAGGAATTGTATCCGCGCAAAATGGCTCTAAACCTCGTGAAGTTTTAATTACAAAATCACAAATTGAAGAATTAATTTAGAACTTTCTTAGTCCCAATAAAAATGAATAATAACAAGGAGTTTCCAGGATGAAAGAAATAGAACAGAAATTACAAGGTAAAATTAGTCGTTTAACTAATAAAACATTTAAATTCGATAACCGAATTAAAGAAGGCTGGTTTTCTGCTGTATATTTTTTGAAAACAAGAGAAATCGTTAAAGAAAAATTACCTAATAATATTGTAACGATGCAGTTTTTCCAAAAAGATGATGCAGTCCTATGTGGAACAGATGAGGCGATTGCTTTATTACATACTTTTGCGGATAACCCTGAGGAGTTGGAGATCAAGTCACTAAAAGATGGGGATAAGATAAAGCCATTTGAAACAGTGTTGACAGTAACAGGACCGTACCAGAATTTCGGCTATTTGGAAGGGATCATTGATGGAATTTTATCTAGAAGAACTTCTGTTGCGACAAATGTATATAATGTGGTAAAAGCTGCAAGGACATCTGGAAAACAAAAACCAGTTATTTTTATGGGAGATCGTGATGATCATTATACACAACAAGCTGGAGATGGATATGCAGCATTTATCGGAGGATCTACCGCCCAAGCAACTCACGCAATGAATGAATGGTGGGGGAAGGAAGGTATGGGGACAATGCCTCATGCATTAATCCAAATGTTCCGTGGTGATATTGTTGCAGCTTCAAGGGCATATCATGAAATGTTTCCTGATGATGACCTGATGGCGCTAGTTGATTATAATAATGACGTCATCACGGATTCATTGAAAGTTGCTCGTGAGTTTGGAGAGAAATTGAATTCAGTACGATTGGATACATCTCGAACCTTAGTAGATAAATATTTTTTAAGAAACCATCATTTAATGGGAACGTTCGACCCGCGAGGCGTAAATCCTGAATTAATTTTTGCCCTAAGAAAAGCTTTAGATGATGAGGGATTTACTTATGTTAAAATTGTTGCTAGCGGTGGTTTTACAGAAGAACGTATTGCCTATTTTGAAAGCAGAAATGTACCTGTTGATATGTATGGAGTCGGAAGTAGTTTACTTAAAATAAAGATCGGGTTTACGGGTGATAATGTGTTATTAAACGGGACACATTCGGCAAAAGAAGGAAGGAAATACCGTCCAAACCCACGATTAGAAGAAGTAACATATAAAGAAAACAAACTCTATTAGAAAATGAAATTGGTTAACAAATACAACTTTACTAATAAGCTCAAGTTTTTCAGGTGTAATAAGAAAATTTTTTACTACTCATTGGTTAAGACTAAAAAGTGTCTGGGACTGCGTTCTCGTTTGGCCAATTGTTAAAAATTGTGCTTGTTAGTATGAAGGCTTTTGTCATGTAAGAGAAAAGCCAAGTTTTCTAATATTTTTGGAGGTTAGTTATGACAAATTACCATTTTATTGGTATTAAAGGAACTGGAATGAGTGCATTGGCCCAAATACTTCATGATTCAGGAGAGAGTGTACAAGGGTCTGATGTTGACAAATATTTTTTCACACAAGAAGAATTAGAGAGAAAAGGCATACCTATTTTGCCATTTTCAAGTGAAAATATTAAAGAAGATAGTACGATTATTGCAGGTAATGCATTTTCCAATGAACATGTTGAAATAAAAAAAGCCCGAGAACTTGGGGTGACTTTTTATAAATATCATGAGTTTTTGGGAGAATGGTTAAAGAGATATACAAGTATCGCTGTTACCGGATCACATGGGAAAACATCAACAACTGGATTATTGGCACATGTTTTGGAGCAAAGTTTTAAAACATCCTATTTAATCGGTGATGGTACTGGAAAAGGTCATGAAAATAGTGATTATTTTGCTTTTGAAGCTTGTGAATATAAGCGACATTTTTTACACTATAAACCAGATTATGCGATTATGACAAATATCGATTTTGATCATCCTGACTATTTTGCAGATATTGATGATGTATTTAATGCATTTCAGTCCATGGCAGACCAAGTGAAAAAAGGAATAATTGCTTGTGGGGAAGATGAATATTTACAACAATTACAAACGAAAGTACCGATTATTTATTATGGATTTTCAGAAGCAAATGATTTTCAAGCAAATAATATTCATGAGACTGATAATGGTACAGAGTTCGATGTTTTTGTTCGGAATACTTACTTTGATACATTCCACATTCCGCTATACGGAAATCATCACATTCTAAATGCACTTGCAGTTATCGCATTTTGTCACTATGAAGAAATGGACAAAAAAGTGATGAAAGAATTACGTACTTTTGGTGGAGTGAAGCGACGATTTTCAGAAAAAGTGATTGGAAATCAAATACTTATCGATGACTATGCTCATCATCCAATTGAAGTAACAGCAACGATTGAATCGGCTAGAAAAAAATATCCTAAAGAGAAAATCGTTGCCATCTTTCAGCCGCACACATTTACAAGAACAAAAACATTTTTAAATGATTTTGCGGAAAGTTTAAACAATGCGGATCATGTATTTTTATGTGATATATTTGCATCCGCTCGAGAAGAGACAGGGGATTTAACGATAGATGATTTACTAGCAAAAGTAAAAGATGGCAGGTTATTAACGTTAGATAATGTAGAGATATTAAAACAATTTGAAGATAGTGTGTTAATTTTTATGGGAGCAGGGGATATTCAAAAATTTCAAACTGCTTATGAAGAAGTTTTGCAATTAAATATGTAAAGCGTAAGAGTGTTTAATTACAATACAAAGGTGTTTGCATAGTAAATGAGCTATGTAAACACTTTTGTATTATAAGGTAGGGATAGATAAACGAATTTTTGCGTAAAATAAACAAGACATTTTTCTCTTTTTTTCAAAGAGAATTTTGTTAAAAGTTGAAATAAATTGCCAAAATAAGCTAGTATATATGTATAGCCATTTATAATGTTTTGTCATGAATTGATCGGGGTATTAAATTAAGAAATAAATATACATACCTAGTAGTAAAATATTAACAAATAAGAGGAGTGAATGGAGATGGCAGCCGCATTATCGATAGCAGCAATAATTGTAGCTTTAGCATTTGCTGTACTAGTAGTTTATTTAGCTCAAACATTAAAAGCAACACAACGTACGTTAAACAACGTAGCAGATACAATGGAAGGAATGGAGAAACAATTAGAAGGAATCACAACGGAGACGACTTTATTACTTCAGAAAACGAATGATTTAGCTGAAGATGTAAACTATAAAGTAAACCGTTTAAATAGTTTATTTGAGGGTATTAATGAGATTGGAGAAACATTTAATAATCTAACACATTCTATTAAAAGGCTTTCAACAAACATTTCAAGGTCGGCTGACGATGATGTGGAAAAAGCAACAGAAGCTGTAAAATGGACTACTGCTATTTTTAACGTTTGGAAAAATAGAAATAATAAATAGGGAGGAATGAAGCATGTCAGAATGCAATAATGATGGTAAA
>NZ_JBPPZG010000222.1:0-6178 GCF_051918545.1 Pseudogracilibacillus amylolyticus (SeqCode)
ATAGTAAAATTGATACTGAGAAAACTGATAAATATTTAGATCCAATGGAAATGTTCCTAAAAAAAGAAGCTTTACTTGATGGTTTAGATGTTTTTTTGTTCATATTTTTCTTGAAACGAAATTTTAAGAAATTCTTCCATTTCTTTTTGTGTTTCATTGTCATTCCTCCGTTCTGTTTGGAAATAATATAAATAGGTACTTTTTATTATGAAATAAAATTAATAGGGACTAATGTCTAAGTCAACTCTTTTTATTATAGTCTAAACTAACTAAAATGAGAAGGGATAAATTGTTTGCATTAGGAAAATTGTATT
Source organism: Pseudogracilibacillus amylolyticus (SeqCode) (assembly GCF_051918545.1). NCBI lineage: Bacteria > Bacillati > Bacillota > Bacilli > Caryophanales > Bacillaceae > Pseudogracilibacillus > Pseudogracilibacillus amylolyticus (SeqCode). Next base: position 315 of record NZ_JBPPZG010000222.1, read on the forward strand.
GTTTCAATGTTCATTAATAAGAATCGGTCTGTAAAAATCAAAGATTCACTTTCCTTTCAATATAAACAAGAAGAAAGTAAACTGGTATTAAAATGTGGAATCTAATACGCTTCAAGGGATGTGTAGGGAATGGAAACAGATATTAACGTTAGAAAAACAGAACATATTAGACTATGTTTGACAGACCAAGTAGAAGGTGTAAACAAATCGACGGGATTAGAGGGAATTTCATTTATCCACAATGCTCTACCGGAAATTAATTTTAATGATATCCAATTAAAAACAACATTTTTAAATAAACAGTTGAAAGCTCCTTTTCTAGTTAGTTCAATGACGGGTGGATCAGATCTAGCAGCAAAAATAAATATTAACTTGGCAACAGCAAGTGAAGAAAAAGGTTGGGCAATCGGACTAGGATCCACAAGAGCTCTATTAGAAAGTAAAGCACATGAAGAATCTTTTCTTATCAGAACTCATGCGAAAACCGTACCTTTAATAGCAAACTTAGGGGCTGTTCAATTCAATTATGGATACGGAGTAGAAGAATGCCAACGTATTATTGATCGAACAGAAGCTGATTCTCTCGTTCTACATTTAAACAGCCTTCAAGAGGTTGTTCAAGATGAGGGAGATCTGAACTTTGAAAATTTATTACCTAAAATTGAAGAAGTGTGCAAAAAACTAACGGTTCCTGTTGGTGTTAAAGAGGTAGGCTTTGGAATTGACGGAAGTGTTGCTAAAAAGCTATATGATGTAGGGATTGCATATATTGATGTAGCCGGTGCCGGTGGAACATCATGGAGCCAGGTCGAAAAGTTACGTTCCAAAGATCCACTCAGAAAAGCTGCAGCAGAAGCGTTTAACAATTGGGGAATTCCTACAAAAGACTGTATCGTATCTGTTAAAAGTGAACTTCCGAAAACTCCAATCGTCGCCAGCGGTGGAATGAAAACCGGACTTGATGCGGCTAAAGCGATCACCATTGGTGCGGATATCGTTGGTTTTGCACGAAGCTTATTACAGGCTGCAACAGAATCGGTAGAAGCGGTTATTGAAGTGATGGATCAAATTGAATTTGAAATGAAAATGACGATGTTTGGTATTGGCGCAATAGATCTTGAGGCTTTAAAAAATACAAATCGAGTTAGCATCATGGGCAAATCATTGTTGGATGATTAAATGATAGAATAAACAGTGCTTTATGCTGTAGTTTTTGCTTGTTAAGAATCGATAAATTGTTCTCTTTTTCTAAGCAGAATACTGTATGGACAAGAACAGATTATGATAAAATACGCTTTAGAACGTGAACGAGGTGTAGAAAGTGAAAATTGAAATATGGTCTGATTTTACTTGTCCTTATTGTTATATTGGAAAAAGAAAATTAGAATTGGCAATGGAACAATTTGAACATAGACAATTTATCCAAATTGAATTTAAAAGTTATGAATTAGCTCCTGATGTCTGTTTAGATTTGAATGAAGAAAAAACAAAAAAGTATGGTACGCCAAATGAAAAGATCAATCAAATGAGAAGTCATGCGGAAGAAATAGGTTTAACAATTAATGTTGAAAATCTCCAAGAAACAAATACGTTTAATGCCCATCGTCTTGTTAAATATGCTGAAAAACAAGGTAAAGAGTTAGCTGTAATTGATTTATTATTTAAAAGCTATTTTTGTGATGGAGAAAATATTGGGGATAAAAATGTCCTTTTATCAATTGCAGAAAAAGCAGGGTTGGATGATAAAGAAGTTGACTCCCTTTTATGTTTAAATAAATATGGAAGAGCAGTTCAAAACGATGAACTAATCGCAAAAGAAATTGGCATAGAAGATATTCCTTTTTTCATCTTCAATGAACAACTTGCTATAGCAGGTGTTCAAACTGTAGAACTATTTAAAAACGTGCTTGAGGAATCATGGGAAGAGTGTAAAGAACAGTTAGACGTAAAAAAGTCCACCGAACAATGTCGTAAGTCCTATTGTGTTGGAAACGATTGTGAGTAACTAAATATGTAAACGAAATTTGTATAAACTTAAAACAACTAACAAAATAAAAATATGTTGGTTGTTTTTTTATTGCTCATTAAATTCTTTAACTGTGGATAGGTTTCCTTGCAGCAATAGCCACGTCCGGCTCCGGCGGCTTCGTTCTTATCTAGAGTAAGAGAGAACAGTCTTACAATTCTTCTATCATTTTATCAGTAGTATGGGAAGCGTCATGTGGACACCTCATACGCCTCCAATCTTAACAGAAAAGGTGGATAAGCAGCACATAACAATTCATTGTTTAGTTGCTTTTTTGCTCCTTTCATTTAATAAACATATACAATTATATAAAATTGTCATAATGAATAGAGAGATTCAGTTGCGCCGCCCAATTAGTTATGTTATACTCAAATCGACGACCTAATTGATAATGAATATCATTCTTATTTAGAGTGATTCGTAGATAATAATAATGATAAATAGAGAGAGATTAAATATGAAACTTCGTTATTTAGTAATAATATTAACTATACTATCGGTTACATCGATTTTTATTGGTGTAACAGATCTTTCTCCAACTGATTTGTTCAGCTTAACAGAAGAGCAAGCCGAGGTATTGTTAGTCAGTAGACTACCTAGACTTATAAGCATATTAATTGCTGGAGCCAGTATGAGTATTGCTGGGTTAATTATGCAACAACTTAGTAAAAATAAATTTGTATCCCCAACCACTGCCGGAACATTGGATTCAGCAAGGTTTGGAGTGCTCGTATCATTAATGATGTTTACAGCAGCAAGCCCTTTATTAAAGACATTAGTTTCTTTTTCTTTTGCGCTTGCAGGTACATTTATATTTATGAAGATTTTGGAGAAAATTAAGTTTAAGGATCCAGTATTTATTCCTTTAGTAGGGTTAATGTTTGGGAGTATCATTGATTCATTGGCAACATTTTTTGCTTATAAAAATGATCTGATTCAAAACATGACCTCATGGATGCAAGGTGATTTCTCCATGATAATGAGTGGGAATTACGAATTATTATTCATCAGTATCCCCACGCTGGTTATCGCATATCTATATGCAAATAAATTTACTATCGCTGGAATGGGCGAAGAGTTTTCCAAAAACTTAGGACTCAATTATCGGCAAATAGTTAATTTAGGCTTAATTATCGCGGCTTTAGTTACATCAACTGTTGTACTTTCTGTTGGAGTGATTCCATTTCTTGGTTTAATCATACCGAATATAGTTACAATTTATCAGGGAGATCATTTGAAAAATAACTTAATACATACGGCATTGCTTGGCGCTTTATTTGTGCTCCTATGTGATATAATTGGCAGGGTGATTATTTATCCATATGAGATTCCTATCAATTTGACTGTAGGTGTAATTGGTAGTGGAATATTCATCTATCTGCTTTTAAGGAGAAAGAAATATGGGCTATAAGAAAAAAACAACGATTCTTGCCGTAATTGCATTATTCCTAGCGCTATTATATATTTTATATGATCTGTCAGGCAATATTGACTATATTTTACCAAGAAGAATTATTAAAGTAGTTGCAATCATTTTAACAGGTGGAGCAATTGCTTTTTCAACGACTATTTTCATGACGATAACGAATAATCGAATTTTAACTCCTAGTATTATGGGGATTGACTCATTATACTTGTTAACTCAAACATTTATCATTTTTATTTTCGGTTCTAAATCACTCATCATGATGAATAGTAATCTCAATTATCTATTATCAATAGGTGTCATGGTCATATTTTCCCTTTTATTTTATCGTTTACTATTTAAAGGTGAAAATAACAATATTTACTTTCTGTTATTGATTGGAATGATTTTGGGTACGTTTTTTAGTAGTTTTACATCGTTTATGCAAGTACTCATCGATCCGAATGAATTTATGGTTGCACAGGATAAAATGTTTGCAAGCATAAATAATGTGAATACAAATCTCGTCTATTTATCCATTATTTTATTGCTAGTCGTCGTATTATATTTTATACGTTTCTATAAATACTTAGATGTTTTGGCTTTAGGGAAAGATCATGCAACAAACTTAGGTGTTCCTTATGACTATGTTGTCAAACGATTACTTATTTTGGTTGCAATTTTGATTTCAATAGCGACCGCTTTAATCGGTCCAATTACTTTCTTAGGGTTATTAGTTGTTAATATTGCTTATGAGTTTATGAAAACATATCGGCATTTGTATATTATCTTAGGGTCAGTTTTTATAAGTATTATCGCTTTATTAGGTGGTCAGTTTATTGTTGAGAAAATTTTTACGTTCCAAACGACGTTAAGTGTCATAATTAATTTTGTCGGCGGAGTATATTTCATCTATTTATTACTAAAGGAGAATAAATCATGGTAGATATTAAAGGTGTCTTTAAAACGTATAATAAGAAAACGGTCATTGAAGATGTGTCCTTAACGATTCCTAAAGGGAAAATAACATCATTTATTGGACCAAATGGAGCGGGGAAAAGTACGTTAATCTCTATGATAAGCAGGCTAATTGCAAAAGATGAAGGTATCATTATGATTGATGGGGAAGATATTAGTCAGTCAAAAGATAGTGAGCTTGCTCGGAAAATATCGATCCTTAAACAATCAAACGCAATGAATGTTAAGTTAACTGTTAGAGAACTTATCTCCTTTGGGCGTTTTCCTTACTCAAAAGGGAATTTAAAGAAATTTGATTGGGAAAAAGTAGATGAAGCTATTGATTATATGGAACTTAGAAATATTCAACATAAATATTTAGATGAACTAAGCGGTGGACAGCGCCAAAGAGCATTCATTGGGATGGTTCTGGCACAAGATACAGAATATATTTTGTTAGATGAGCCATTAAACAACTTAGATATGCGCCATTCTGTTCAAATTATGAAAACGTTAAGACGTCTTGTTGATGAATTAGGAAAGACAATCGTGATTGTTATTCACGACATCAATTTTGCTTCTTGTTATTCTGATGAAATTGTTGCGTTAAAAGATGGTAAAATTGTGAAACAGGGTCCAACATGTGATGTCATTGATCAATGCGTCTTAAAAGATATATATGATATGGATATAGAAATTAAAGAAATTGAAAATCAACGTATTTGTGTTTACTTTTAATTCTGAAAGGAAAAGAATAATGAAAAAAATATATATTGGTTTATTAGCAGTTGTATTAACAATTATTTTAGTAGCTTGTGGTGGAGAAAGCGAAGAACCGGCGGAAAATGAAAATGAAGAAGCTACGAATGAGGAAACAGAGTCTACATCAGTTGTTGTTGAACATGAACTAGGAACAACCGAAGTAGAAAAAAATCCTGAAAAAGTCGTTGTTTTTGATTTTGGATCACTAGATACTTTAGATAAATTAGGTGTAGATGTTGTTGGTGTACCACAAATGAATATACCTTCTTACTTAGATAAATATGAAAGCGATGAATATGAAAATGTTGGGAGCTTAAAAGAGCCGGATTTTGAAAAAATTGCAGAAATTGATCCTGATTTAATCATTATTTCGGGGCGTCAAGGTGATTTATACGACCAACTACAAGAACTAGGTGATACAATTTACCTAGGTGTAGATACTACAAGATATATGGAATCTTTTAAAGAAAATGTAACTACAATTGGAGAGATTTTCGAAAAAGAAGAGGAAGTTGAACAAGCATTAGCTGATATTGAGGCATCTATTGAGGGCTTGAATGAAAAGGTAGAAGCGGCTGATGAAAATGCGCTTATCATTTTAGCGAACGATGATAAAATTAGTGCATATGGACCGAACTCAAGATTTGGTATTATCCATGATGTATTTGGTGTGCCAGCAGTCGATGAAAATATTGAAGTATCGACACATGGTAT
>NZ_JBPPZG010000223.1:0-6137 GCF_051918545.1 Pseudogracilibacillus amylolyticus (SeqCode)
GATGCGCCAGCCACATTACTATATGGGGTTATATCCATATACATATTCAGCTGGGCTTACCGTCTCCACGACTGTCGTACAAAAAATTAAGTCTGAGGGGCAGCACGCAGTTGACCGCTGGCTTGATGTCCTTAAATCTGGCGGAACATTGCGACCACTTGAGTTGATTAAAAAAGCCGGTGTCGATATGTCAAAACCCGATGCGATTAAAGACACGGTCGCTTATGTCGGTTCACTCATTGATGAATTGGAAAAAAGTTATCAATAGTTCGAAAAACTCCTAGTCACTAGGAGTTTTTTATTTTTATAGGGATTCGACTCGACATCTTGGAATTCCACTCGACTTCTTGTGAATCGACTCGACATGTTGGAAATCCTCTCAACATCTTAAAAATCGACTCGACTTCTCGGAATTCCACTCGACTTCTTATGATTCGACTCGACTTCTCGGAAATCCTCTCAACATCTCATCGATATGTATTATACCCCCAGTTCATATGATTAATATTTCCATATAAAGCATGGTAATATAAGGTGAACAATAAAATAGGAGAGTTTCAAAATGACACGTAATCCATCTGCTATTAATTTTCACAATGTCAGTTATTCCATTGACAATATCAATATTTTAAAAAATATAACCGGCTCCATCCCAAAAGGAAAAATAACGACGCTCGTTGGTCCTTCTGGATCTGGTAAAACATCATTGCTCAAATTATGTAATGGTTTAGCTTCTCCTACTGAAGGAGAAATTTTCATCAATGAAAAACCAATCACATCCTATGAGCCAACAGAACTTAGAAGGCTTGTCGGAATGGCTTTACAAAGTGCACCGATGGTAAGTGGAAGCGTATTTGATAATCTTTCCCTACCAAAAAAACTGCAAGGAGACGAATTGTCGGAAGATGAAGCCATTGAAATTTTAGAAAGAGTTGGATTGGAAAAACAATTTTTACACCATCAGTCAGAAGATCTATCTGGTGGGCAAAAACAAAAAGTTTCCATTGCCAGAACATTAATTAACAGATCCAGCATACTTTTACTGGATGAAATTACATCTGCTTTGGATAAAACTTCTGTAAAAGAAATTGAAACACTTATTTTACATATTAACCAAAACTTTGGCGTAACAATTATTTGGATCACCCATAACATAGAACAAGCTATGCGGATTGGTGATTACACTTGGGTTATGATGAATGGAGAACTTATCGAGACCGGAAAAAGCGATTTATTAAAAGATCCGCAAAATGAACTAGTCCGGCAGTTTGTACTAGGAGGAGAAGCATGACATATCCAGTACTAGCACTTACATTAATTTTCGTTGTCATCCCACTAATCTTATCCAAAACATTAAAACTTGGGCTAGAGAAAGATACAATTATCGCAACAGTTCGTTCCATTATTCAGCTATTAATCGTTGGATATATTTTAAAGTTTGTCTTTGATTCGGAGAGTTTATTGTATATCTTTCTAATGGTCGTACTTATGATCGTCGCCGCAACACAAAATGCCCGTAAAAAAGGAAAGCAAATTAAAGGGATTACGTGGAAAATTGTCGTTACCCTAGTACTTGTTGAAGTACTTACTCAAGGCATTTTACTTGGATTTAAAATTATTCCCCCTACCGCCCAATATATTATTTCGATTAGCGGAATGGTCGTCGGTAACTCTATGGTACTTTCCATTCTATTTTTAAATCGATTTACAGCAGAAGTCGAAGCCCACCAAGATAGAGCTGAATTAATCTTATCTCTCGGGGGAACGCCGAAACAAGCGATACATCATCAGCTTATCAATTCTATAAAGGCGAGTATGATTCCAACGATTGAAAGCCAAAAAACGATGGGGCTTGTTCAACTTCCCGGGATGATGAGTGGACAAATTATTGCTGGAGCAGATCCGATTCAGGCAGTACAATTTCAGTTGCTAGTTCTATTTTTACTCCTCACAACAGCAGCTGTTTCAAGTGTTTTTCTCGGATTTCTATCATATCCAAGTTTATTTAATAAGCGGATGCAACTTGTAAAAAATTTATAGATGTAAAAAAATAATTTACGGGAAAATTAACGATAGATAGTAAACTACTTTTAAAAATTGATGGAGGTTGGAAAAAATGTTACCTGTTCAAATGGACGGACAACGTGCAATTATTGATTTACGCGAAGCTATACTTGAAGGACAACATCCTCGCTTTGAAGTATTTGAATATGTGAAAAAAGCAGATGTTGGAACCATTTTTGAAATACACACACCAAGAATCCCTAAACCGTTAATTAAAGGATTAGAAGATTTTGGCTTACATGTCATTGTAGATAAAATTGATACAGACCATATTCGCGTTGTTACAGTAAAAAATAATGAACTATAATTTTTGTAAAGGGGTGCGAACGCATCTCTTTTTTGAGCAAATAGGAAATCAGAAAATCTTATAGGCACAACTATCGATGTGATGATTGCCAAATCGAAAGGATGAATTTTTTTGTATGATGTAGTTGTAATAGGTGGGGGACCATCTGGATTAATGGCAGCAATTTCTTCAGCTGAAAATGGCGCCAAAACACTTCTTCTTGAAAAAGGAACAAAACTCGGAAATAAACTGGCAATTTCCGGTGGCGGACGCTGTAATGTGACGAATCGCCTTCCCCAAGAAGAAGTCATTAAAAACATTCCGGGTAATGGAAAATTTTTATACAGCGCTTTTTCGATCTTTAATAACAATGACATTATCGACTTTTTTGAAGGAATAGGGGTTCAATTAAAAGAAGAAGATCATGGCAGAATGTTCCCTGTTTCTAATTCCGCAAAGTCGGTTATCAATACACTTGTAAATAAATTACATGAATACGGTGTTGACATTAGGCTGTCAACCGCGGTTGAAGCAATACACTTTACTGAAAAGTTACATACTGTACTTCTAAAGAACGGTGAAAAAGTGGCCACAAAAGCTGTAGTAATTGCAGTTGGTGGAAAATCAGTTCCGCATACAGGTTCAACAGGAGACGGATATGCGTGGGCAAAAAAAGCTGGGCACACGATTACGGAACTTTACCCTACCGAAGTAGCATTAACTTCCAATGAACCATTCATTAAAAATAAAGCGTTACAAGGACTTTCTTTACGTGATGTTGCATTATCTGTCTTAAATCAAAAAGGAAAACCAATTATAACGCATCAAATGGATATGGTTTTCACCCATTTTGGCGTATCAGGTCCAGCTGTTTTAAGATGTTCGCAATTTGTTGTAAAAGAAATTATGAAAGGTCGCGATCATGTTATCCTGCATTTAGATACACTACCAGCAGATACGATTGATGAACTTGTTGATAAAATTTTTAATTTACGAGATGAAAATCCTAGAAAGTCTTTTAAAAATCTGATAAAAGATGTTACTACGATTCCAGAACGCCTGCTTAACGTAGTTTTCGAACAGAACTTAGTAGATAATGAACTACGCGCAGGAAATGTTTCAAAAGATATTGTGATGACTATAGTTAAAAGTTTAAAAAAATTTACCTTTTTAGTGAACGGTTCACTTCCGATTGAAAAAGCGTTTGTCACAGGTGGAGGAATTTCTACAAAAGAAATCGTTCCAAATACGATGGAATCAAAAATTATGGATCGCCTGTTTTTTTGTGGAGAAATTTTAGATATTCATGGCTATACCGGGGGATATAATATTACTGCAGCACTAGTGACAGGAAGACTTGCAGGTACAAATGCAGCATACACCTCATAATCCATTAAGCCAAATTAATTTTATTCAAACAGCTCTGTACGGATCTTGAATGGATAAATTCCTACACATTATGGATATGTAAGAAACTTCCTTGCAACTATAAAAACTTACATTTAAAAGAGAGGATTCTGAAACTTTTACCAAAATATTTTACTAGATTTTAGCGACTGCTTTTGGTTTGAGTTTCTCTAAGAAATCTTCAGATCAATCACCGACTACAAGTAGCTTATAGTATGCTTACTGGTATGCTATAAGATAACACCAAGCAATGATATTAAGGAAACATCAAAATAGAAAATTCAATCTGAAGCAGATAAGTTTAGTTGTTTGACAAAAGCAGGTATAATGGAATTAAAGAATTAAACAAGAAAGAAGTGTTATAGAATTAGTTATCAAAAATCACTAGTTAAACGAAATGTCGTCATTATGTGGTTTGCGAACTTTTTCATTGCTGGAAGTATGACAATGGTACTTCCGTTTATTTCTCTCTACATTGATTCATTCGGAAATTTTTCTAAAAGCTATGTTCAAAGTTGGTCCGGCTGGATTTTTGCGATTACTTTCGTAACTGCCCTTATTTTCTCACCTATTTGGGGACGAATTGGAGATAAATATGGCAGAAAAAATATTTTAATTATTTCCGCTACAGGACTTGCTGTTTCAGTACTATTAATGGGGTTTGCCACAACGGTTTGGCAGCTTTTTTTATTGCGCTTTATCATGGGGGTATTCACAGGTTTTATCCCAATGTCACAAGCGTTTATCTCTACTCAGACTCCAAAAGAAATTGCGGGTCGAGTACTAGGTTCTTTACAAACAGGTAGTGTCACCGGTACATTAATGGGACCATTATTAGGTGGAGTGCTAGCAGATATGTTTGGCTATAGCGCCACATTTAAATGGGTATCAATAACCATTTTTCTCTCGGCATTTATCGTCATATTTGGACTTAAAGAGATGCAGATGATCGTAACAAACAAGGCCGAGAAAAAAATGTATACGACAAAAGAAGTAATTATGCATATTGTAGGGCATCCAGTCTTACTTATCGTAATGATTACCTCGACACTTGTACAGATTGCGCATTTTAGTATTCAACCTATTTTATCGTTGTATGTTGCAGAGATTAATGGGGTGAAGAGCCTTGCTTTCTTTTCGGGAATCGCTTTTTCTGCGGCTGGACTTGGCAATTTGCTTTTTGCTAGACTTTGGGGAACATTTGGGGATAAATTCGGATATATAAAAATATTGATTATTCTATTATTTATGGCGGGAATTGTTTACCTCCCTGGTGCGTTTGTAACAAATATCTGGCAATTAGTTATTTTAAGATTTTTACTTGGAATAGCGATTGGTGGAATTGTGCCAACAAGAATTGCATATATTCGACAGGAAGCGCCACTCTCAATGCAAGGCGAAGTACTTGGTTATAATACAAGCTTACGATTTTTAGGAAACATTATTGGTCCAGCTCTTGGTGGAGTTTTAGCCGGTTTTTTTGGATTCTCATCCGTGTTCTTCGTAACAAGTGCCCTACTTATTATTACTGGGACAATTATGCTCTTCGCATGGTATAAATATGAAAAAGTTGATGGGAAATTATTGTTCCCACATTAAAATCATGAACGAAGCTTTCTTTAACTTAGAAGGCTTCGTTTTTTTAAAGAGGCTTTTTTCCCCCACGCTAGAAGCTCTCCGGAACCACCGGCATAGTCGACGGTTTTTAAAGATCATAATAAAAACTCCAACGCTGAAATCCTTTGACTTTATTTTTCTCGCTCAAAATAACAATTTCGTGTTTTGGACACCCCTGTGCTATTAATACCAAATCCATTTTCATTTTCCATCGTAATTTTATAAAAGTCAACTTCACCATTTGGATTATAAAATTCAATCCTCATACCTCCTTCATCAGATTCTCTTAATCGATAAACAAATTCTTTTTCCTGATCAATGACATACACATTTTCTTCATCAATAAATTCCAGACCTCCATCAAAAGGAGGACACACAGGATCACCGCCGATTTCTCCATCCTCATATCCGTTAATTAGCAGCCATGTTCCTCCGATCAGTTGATCTTCAGTTATCACGTTGCCACAACCACCCATCACTATTATTACTATCATAAGCAGCAAAAGTTGCCGACCAATTTGCACACTTCAACACTCCTTTATAGTCCATCCGGTCTATTACCAAAAATTCGATCAAGCTCCCTTTTCTATGCTGTAGCTTTTCCTAACACCAGAAAATTAATTTTAATCCATCTGCCTACCATCGAAAAAACACAAAAACTCCAACGTAAGGTAACGTTGGAGAGTCCATGATTTTATTCCTCCCGCTCAAAATAACAATTTCGTGTTTTGGATACTCCTGAGCCATTAAGCCCAAATCCATT
>NZ_JBPPZG010000224.1:0-6108 GCF_051918545.1 Pseudogracilibacillus amylolyticus (SeqCode)
ACTAGTAGGAGACAGATGGCACCAAGTATGATAAACATGACAGCCAATGATGCGCCTACTCCTTGCATGATAGTGTCTTGAAAAGTTAAAACAGGAGGTGCTCCATATTCAGCTGGCATAAGGAGGAAACGCGCTACGGAAAGGTATCCAAGATGAAAGCCAATTGCGGCCCACAGACTACCGGTCCAGACACGGATGAGCGCTAACGCAATCCCAAAAAAGAAATGCAGTATTAGTTGGGAAGGAAGTGCCGCGAGACTTGAAGCTGGCGATATCCCAACCATCACTAGTAGGAGCGTAATACCGGCGGAAAAACCGATGAATACTAGTGCCTGGACCAAGACGGAAAGCCAAACAGACAAACGCTGACGCAGTACATCATAGATGAGCCCACGCATGGCAAGTTCTTCCGGCAATGCTTCATAAAAAAAGGCAATGAGCATATTGAGCAGCAAGGCGCCAACCCAGAAGAAAGGTGCGTGCCATTGTTCGATAGTAATCAATCCGAGCATGTTAAAGCCGAATAGGCTAACGATCGCCAAGAGAACCACAAGAAGGAATCCCGTCAAAAAATGAGGCAAACGGTTTAATGTATAAGCTGGCTCCACTTTGCCAATCCGTTTATGCATTCGTTGATATAAATAAAGAATGACTGGAACCACAATGGCACTCATTACAACCGACTGAATTAGCTTTTGTCCGTTTCCTATGATGGCAAATTGCGTCTCCGCCACCGTACCAGCCACTACAGCTAAAAATAGGCCGAGTGTCGCCGTTGCCCAACCACCTAGTAAAAATAATCCATATTTTTTCATGACATTACTCTCCTGCTTTCTTTTACGTCCTATCACCTTTATAACATCCTTGTAATGAACCCTAAATTTTCTTCATCGGCGATAAAAAAATCAAAGCCATATAAAGAGGCTACACCGAGAACAATTGTCCAACTAAGTAAACTCGCTGTCATTAGATATAATGTTTTCGTCTTCTCAGCCCCAAAGCCAATCGCAAGTAAAGCAGATAAATGAGTTCCAACAAAAAATGGTCCAATAAAGGCAAGTCCCGGTAGGCCGTATTTATCCCAAAGAGACTTGGCATGTTTATGTCGCTTCGAGTCTGTTTGTTCGCCCTGTTTTCTTTTTCTACGCCATTCTCTAATCTTATCTAAAAAAATGATAAGCAAGACAATCGTTAATAAATTACCTAAAAATGCGATAATCATCGTTGGTACTGCGGGAACCCCGCCAATAATGGCTAACGGTATGATCAATGCAATTTCCAAAAAAGGAATTGCTGCCAGTAAAAATATCATTGTGTAAGCTACAAACATCTATTTACTCCTTCCTTCTAATTCCATGTCAGTACATGTTAAGTTAGTAATATAGTAATTATCTCTTCCAATTCCATTGCTGAACTGTTTATTGGTTTCATATTATGTGCTGCAAAATATGTTTCTGTCGCTGTAGCGTCATTTGAAATTAATTCATTTCCAGATCGGGAAATTTCTCCAGGAACAGGCGAACCTTTTAATGTACTAGAAAACCAATATTTTCGGTAGTTTTGGGTTAAAACGTCTTTTTCAATTGTTTGTATTTGTGTACCACTTCTGAGTAGCGTAATATAATCAGCTAATTTTTTAATATCTTCGGCTTGGTGGCTAGCTAAAATGATTGCACGCTCCTCATCTTCCATGTATTCCGTCAGTAAATTGATAATTAAATTTTTTGATGGAATATCCATGAATGAAGTCGGTTCATCTAAGATTAAAAGTTTAGTATTTCTCGGGATTGTTAGAGCGAGCGTTAATTTTTGCTGAACTCCTTGAGATAAGTTTATAAATTTTTTGTTAAGCGGTATATTTAGCTGTTCGATCAATTGGATAAAAAGCTTTTGATCCCAATTTGGATACCAGCGAGAAATTAGTTTGTTTAAATCATTTCCCGTAAACGCATCAAAGCCGATTGTTGTTTGTGGCTGATAGGCAATATGTTTTTTCCATTCCTCGTTATCCCCATTGACAAGCTCCCCGAACGCTCTAATTGTTCCGGAATCTGCATTTACCAGATTCATAACCATCTTAAGTAATGTACTTTTCCCCGAACCATTATCGCCAACTAAAGCTGTAACTGTCCCGGGCTCTACGTTCAAGTTAATGGGACCAAGTTTAAAATTATCAATATCTTTCCTAACATCGTTAATCTCAATATACTTTTCCATATTCAGTCTCTCCTTTCACTTTCTTCTAAAACGGATTGAAAAAGTTCCATGATTTGTCTATGATTGTAGTCGTAGTTTAGAGCAGTATTGATTGCCTGCTGAAACACTTCGTAAACAGCGGTTTGTTTTGTCGCGTTTTTTAATGAGCTGTCAAGTTCTGCGACAAACGTTCCCTTCCCTTGAATTGTTTTAATAAATCCGTCATTTTCTAAGTTTTGATATGCTCTTCTCGTCGTAATGACACTCACCTCTAATTCTTTTGATAGGACACGGATAGAAGGTAGAGCAACTCCAGCCGATAAATGTCCACCAGCAATTAATGCTTTTAATTGTTGTTCAATTTGATGATAGATCGGCTCTCGAGAATCTTTAGACAATTGAATTGGTAATTTCACTTCTCCCGCCCCCTTTATAAATAGTCTGTTTTTTTCATTCTGTTACGCATGATTTTCATCCAAAAGTTCCAACCGATAATGGATAGAATAATTGAAACAACAATAGAAATAACCGGATATTGATTAGCGATGTCAATCGTCCATGTAATGAGTCCGTTTTTATACCATTTATAAAACACGAACAAATAAAGAAGAAATAAACCAAATCCAATAAAACATCCATAAAAGATATTCCACCCTAAATTAGAACCAACTTCAAAAGCCGGTGTAACACAGCCAATATAAATTCCAAAACAAAACCAGATGAACGCAAAAGCTATATATGCAGGTAACGTCATGAAAGCTTGAAAGGTCGGATAAAGCAGAATCAGCAACAGGCCATTTGATAAAAGCAAAAGAACAAAATAAGTGATAAACCGATATTTAACAATCACTTCTCGTTTCATTGCTAATTGGTTTAAAGCTGTAAGAAAGGGTGCTGCATACCGAATACTTCTAAATTTTTGCAATTGAAAGTCCTTTGGCCTGGCAAGTTGTGATAAAAATCCACTAAATGTAATAGCAAAGAAAAAATCTAATCCCATCGTTGCCTGTTCAAAATAATTTGGACTAATAGACGTGATCAATAAAAAAATGAGTACAAACCCAAGTGCTAATAATGGGAATTGTTTCAATGAATGTTTTAGTTCAAACTTCACAAGCCAAAATGCTTCTTTCCATTCTGTCATTGGTTCTCCTCCTTACATGTAATCTAACTTCTTCATCGTTTTTCTCATGTAATATGGCCAAAATTTCCACCCGCTAATGAAGAAAACAATGGAGATGAAAATAGAAAGTAATGGCCATTTTTCTGCCAGCATTGCTGAGCCTAAGACAATTCCTCCACCTAAGACCTTATAAAAATAATAAAACGGCATTACTACGATGATTAATACAAAAATTATCCAAATAAAGATCTTTATAGGTGTAACATAACTTCCAGCATCGCTAGCAGGGTTAATCATTCCAAATGTGAAGGCAAAAGCAATCCATATGAAGCAAAAAGCAATGTACGAAAGTAAACTCATCTGACTTAATTCACTATCTAAAAGATAAAATAAGGAAAACAGTACGACCAAAAATGGCCCAAGAAAAGCTGTGTATGTGATTAAACGGCTCTTTGCTAAAATGTTTTTGGAAATTGGTAGCTGTAATTGCATCGGTACAGTAGGTGAGAACCAAAGTTTGTCAGAGACTTGCTGATATTTAAAAGCGCTCTTTCTCAACCAAAAGGGACCGGCAGTTAATAAGACAAAAAATATGAAATCATGATAAGGATCCGGACTATTAAAGTTGTTGTAAAGGATTAAAACAATCACAGTCCCTACCGAGAAAATAACCCACCCTAACAGTAAATTTACAATTGATGTTTTAAGTTCGACTTTTGCAAGCCAATATGCGTCTTTCCACTCTGTCATGGAATAAACCCCCTTACATATAATCTAATTTTTGCATCGTTTTTTTCATGTAGTATGGCCAAAATCTCCAGCTGACGATAGTTAACATAACTAACGTAATAATGACTAATATTGTCCAGTCTTTTGCCAACATGATTGTCCAAGCAACAATTCCGAAGCCGAATACGAAGTAAAAAAGTAATAGTAATCCCATAACTACAACAAAAGTTGCAAGTAAATAATAAAATAATATTTTAGGGGATGTATAGTCCCCGGCATCACTTGCTGGAAAGATTACTCCTAACGTAAGTCCATAGAAAATCCAAATAAGTGAAAAAACAATATAACTGGGAAGATCCATAGTAGCCCGAATAGAGTCGTTGATAAAATATAGGACTGGAAAAATAGTTAGCATAAATGGTAGTAAATATGCCAAATAAGTGATCAATTTACTTTTAGCGAGTACATCTTTAGGAATTGGTAGTTGGGTTTGCATAATCAATACGGGAGATGCATGCAAATGATCTGATAACTCCTTATATTGAAAATGCTTGGAACGAAACCAGTACGGCGCAGCACTAAAGCTGAGTAAGAAAGCAATATCAAAACCGACATAATTATTTTCTAGGTAACCGGAAAAGCTTGTTAGATAAAAAAGTCCTATAGCAGAAAGAATGATCCAACAAAGAAAAATATTTACGGCTGACACTTTCCATTCAAACTTCGCTAACCATAATGCCTGTTTCCACGTTTTCATATTAACCCCTCCAACAGTGATGCTGTGCATATCTTTATATACAGTATATGACCATAGAATATTTCTGTCAATAGAAAAATAACAAATGTTTCAATTTGATTGTGTTTGTCTAAAATGGATAAAGAAGGACAAACGTGAGGAGTTAGATTAATATGCAAACAGGAAAATCACTTTTAATCATAATGATCGTTACAATCGCCTTGTTTGGTTGTCAAAATAGACCACAAGAGCCTGAGATGAATAAAGAAAGTCAAGTGGATGATGAAACTATTGAGGTCGATAAGGAAGAAAAAGAAGCAAGGGAGTCGCTTGAAATTGATTTAATTGATCGAGAAGGAATCCAAGTTGGAATTGCGACAGTTACTGAGGAATCCGATGGGGTTCATATTTCCGTAGACGCTCACCATCTCCCGGAAGGCATGCATGGATTTCATATTCATGAAAAAGGAATTTGTGACACACCTGACTTTGAATCAGCAGGAGGCCATTTCAATCCTGATGGGAAAAATCATGGTTTTGATGACCCGAATGGACCACATGCTGGAGATATGGTGAATTTGGAAGTACATGCGGATGGGACAGTTGAACAAATGTTCATAAATGATATGGTAACATTAGAAAGAGATGTTCCTCATTCTTTATTTAGTAAAGAGGGTACCGCGTTAATGATCCATGCTGATGAAGATGATTACATCACACAACCAGCCGGAGATGCAGGAGAAAGAATCGTTTGTGGAGTAATAAGTAAAAAGGAGAAATAACAACCTAGATCGAGATGGGATGATCATACTTTTTTAAATCCCATCTCATTTTCTGATATATACAATATGTTAAGCTGTAATCTTTCAAAATGGCTTTTTAATCATGTATACTTATTCTTAAGAAAGGAAGATTACATGGAATCTACCGGAACAGAGAAGACCGATAATGAGAAAATTTTTTCCAAAGACTTCGCATTCATTTGGCTTGCGAACTTTTTTGTTTTTCTAGGTTTTCAAATGACACTTCCAACAATACCAATCTTTGTAAATGAACTAGGTGGAAGTGATCAATTGATTGGTATTATCGTTGGGATTTTTACGTTTTCCGCATTACTCTTTCGTCCCTATGCTGGTCATGCGCTTGAAACGAAGGGTAGAGGAATCGTTTATTTATTTGGGCTAGTTTTATTTGTATTATCTGTCGGTTCTTTTGGCTTTATTACTAGTATGGCATTTTTAATTGTTATGCGAATCGTTCAAGGGGTCGGCTGGGGTTTTTCTACAACAGCTTCTGGAACAATTGCGACAGACTTAATTCCACC